>JAYRQX010000846.1:0-2058 GCA_041910415.1 Acetobacteraceae bacterium
CGACCGGCTGCAGACCTCGATCAATCTGGCGCTCGGCTCGGCCGTCGCCTGCATCGGGCTCACCATTCCAGCCGTCGCGGCGGTCGCGACCTGGATCGGGCAGCCGCTGGAACTCGGCGTGGATGGCGGGGCCATGGTCGTGCTGGCCGTCTCCTTCATCCTGGCCATGCTGAGCTATGGCCTCGGGCGGGTGACGATCCTCTCCGGCATCGTCCATCTCATCATGTTCGCGATCTACCTGCTGCTGATCTTCGCGCCCTGATCCGCCCGCGGCCCTGCCCGAGCACGCCGCGCATGGCCCCCCGGCAGGGGGCGCGGGTTGCCGCTCGGGGCTCTGCTGTCTAATAGGGCGGCCCGCCCGCGGGGCTTTCCGCGGCACCGCCCCCGAGGGTTCCGCCTTTGGCCAGCATCGCCCCCACCACCGCCGCGCCCAATCCGAGCCTGGCGCTCCAGGCCGCGATCCTCGCGCGGCCGATGACCGAGACGCGGCGGATGGCGGACGCCATCCGGGCGTTGTCCATCGACGCGGTCGAGAAGGCCAAGTCCGGCCATCCCGGCATGCCCATGGGCATGGCGGATGTCGCGACCGTTCTTTTTACACGCTTCCTGAAATTCGATGCCGCTGATCCGCGCTGGGCGGACCGCGACCGCTTCGTACTCTCGGCCGGCCATGGGTCGATGCTGCTCTACTCCCTCCTCTACCTTACCGGCCAGCCCGGCATGGGGATCGAGGAGATCAAGCGGTTCCGGCAACTGCATTCCCCCGCCGCCGGCCATCCGGAGTTCGGCGAGCATCCGGGGATCGAGACGACGACCGGCCCGCTCGGCCAGGGTCTCGCGAATGCCGTCGGCATGGCGATCGCCGAGCGGATGCTGGCGGCACGCTTCGGCAAGTCGCTGGTGGATCACCGCACCTGGGTCATCGCCGGCGATGGCTGCCTGATGGAAGGCGTGAGCCAGGAGGCGATCTCGCTCGCCGGCCATCTCGGGCTGTCGAAGCTCGCCGTGCTCTGGGACGACAACGGGATTTCCATCGACGGGAGCGTGGATCTCTCCTGCTCCGACGACCAGTTGAAGCGCTTCCAGGCCTCGGGCTGGGCGGCGCGGCGCGTGGACGGGCATGACCCGGATGCGGTCGCCGCCGCCCTGGCCTGGGCGACCAAGAGCAGGAAGCCCACGCTGATCGCCTGCCGGACCATCATCGGCTTCGGCGCACCCACGAAGGCGGGCACGTCAGGCGTGCACGGCGCCGCGCTGGGTGCGGCCGAGGCCGAGGCCGCGAAGGCCGCGCTGGGCTGGACGCATCCGGCGTTCGAGGTGCCAGCGGATATCAAGGACGCCTGGGAAGCCGCCGGCCGCCGCAGCGCGGGCACGCGCCGGTCCTGGCTGAAGCGACTGGCCAAGAGCAACCAGAAGTCCGAATTCGAGCGCGCCATGGCCGGCAAGCTGCCGGAGAACTGGCACGCCGCGCTCGCCGCGCTGCGCGTGAGCCAGGTGGAGGAGCGCCCGAAAATCGCGACCCGCGTCGCCTCGCAGAAGGCGCTGGAGGCGCTGGTACCCTCGGTGCCGGAGATGGTCGGCGGCTCGGCCGACCTCACGGGGTCGAACAACACCAATGTGAAGGGCATCCCGGCGATCAGCCGCGACAATTTCGGCGGCCGCTTCATCCATTGGGGCGTCCGCGAACACGGCATGGCCGCCGCCATGAACGGCATGGCGCTGCATGGCGGCGTCATCCCCTATTCCGGCACCTTCCTGGTCTTCGCCGACTACATGCGCCCGGCGATCCGCCTGGCGGCGCTGATGCGCCAGCGCGTCATCCATGTGCTGACGCATGACAGCATCGGGCTTGGCGAGGACGGGCCGACGCATCAGCCGGTCGAGCATCTCGCCTCCTTCCGCGCCATGCCCAATGTCTCCGTCTTCCGCCCGGCCGATGCGATCGAGACGGCGGAATGCTGGGAACTGGCGGTGAAGCGCGCCGATGGACCGTCGCTGCTGGCGCTGTCGCGGCAGAACCTGCCGGCGCTGCGCGCCGATGCCGGCGAGAACCGCTGC
>JAYRQX010000847.1:0-2176 GCA_041910415.1 Acetobacteraceae bacterium
CCAGCGCTGCCATGGTGCCGAGGCCCGTCGCGATGACGGTCGCGATGCTGCCGATGAAGAGGCTGTTGCCGAGCGAGGGCAGCCAGCGTCCGGAGGTGAAGAAATCCCGGAACCAGCGCGTGGAGAAGCCGGACATCGGATAGGTCAAGAAGGAACCCGCGTTGAAGGAGAGCGGGATCACCGCCAGGACCGGCACCAGCAGGAAGACGAAGACCGCGATGCAGAGCGCGATGAGGGCCCAGCGTGCCGCGCGGTCGGCGGGGGCGAGGGGAACGCTCATCGCGCCGGCCCCGCATCGCGGGACAGGCGGGCATAGGCGGCGTAGAGCAGGCCGGTCGCCAGGAGCAGGATCAGGGAGAGCGCGCCCGCCATGCCCCAATTGGTGGTGCGGTTGGTATAGAAGGCGATGAAGTAGCTGATCATCTGATCGCCGCCGCCGCCGACCAGCTCCGGCGTGACGTAGTAGCCGAGCGCCGAGATGAAGACGAGCAGGCACCCCGCGCCGATGCCCGCGCTGGATTGCGGGAGATAGACACGGAGAAACGCCTCGAAGGGCCGGGCCCCCAGGGACATGGCGGCCAGCATCGGCGCGCGGCCGATGCCCTTCATCACGCTGTAGAGCGGCAGCACCATCAGCGGCAGCAGCACGTGCACCATGGCGATCAGCACGCCGGTGCGGTTGTAGATCAGCGTCAGCGGCTGCTCGATCAGCCCGATGCGGCGGAGGAATCCATTCACCATCCCGTCGCGCTGCAGCAGCACGACCCAGGCCGTGGTGCGGACAAGAACAGAAGTCCAGAACGGGATCAGCACCAGCACCAGCAGCGGGTTCGCGTAGGCCGGAGGCAGGCTCGCAAGCAGATAGGCGAGCGGATAGCCGAGCAGCAGGCAGAGGATGGTGACGATCGCGGAGACGCCGAGCGTGCGGCCGAAAACGCCGATGAAGACGGCGCGCTCCGCCGGCACACCCACGACCGCGCCGTCATCATTGCGCTGGCGGTCGAGCGCGGCGAGCAGGAAGGCATCGGTGTAGGGCCCCGCCGCGCGCCGCATCGCGGCCCAGGTGGTTCGCTCGCCCCAGCGCGGATCGATGCGGACCAGGGCGGCGATGGGATCGGCCGGCACCTCAGCCGGCGCGCCGCGGGCCGTGCGCAGCAGCATGGAACGGAAGCCCGCGACATCCGAGTTCACCCGGTTGACCGCAAAGCTGAATCGCTCCGTGCCACGCGCCGCGCGGAGTTCGGTGATGAAGGTGCCGACCAGCTCCGGTGGCGGCAGGTCGCGCCCGTCCCAGCGGCCGAGCGCGGCCGCGGTGTTCGGGAAGGCCGCGGCCAGTTCCGGGTCCTGCACGCTGCGCAGAAGCATCAGCCCGATGGGCAGCAGGAAGGTGCCCGCGCTGAACAGGAACAGCGGCAGCACCAGCAGCCAGGCCGAGAGCCTTTCAGGGATGCGGCGCATCGCGGCCTGGCTGCCCCTGTCCCTACCGGGCCGCCCAGGCGTTGAAGCGCTGGGTCAGCTCCTCGATGTTGTCGGTCCAGAACTCGACATCGAGCGGGATGGCGACGCGGAGGTTGTCCGGGTAGGTCGGGACGCCCTGCACGATCGCCGGGTCCGTCGGCTGTGTGGCGGCCCGGTTCGTCGGCCCCTGGAAGGCGAGCGGCGCGTAGCGCGTCTGCTGCTCGGGCCGCGTCATGAACTGCACGAGGCGGCGCGCGTTGGCCAGGTTCGGCGAGCCGCGCAGGATCACCCAGTGGTCGATGGCGTAGATGCTCCCGTTCCACACCACGCGGAAGTCGCGGTTGTCGTCGCGCCGCGCGGCAGCCATGCGGCCGGTATAGGCCGCGACCATGGAGACCTCGCCCGAGGCCATCAGCTGACCGGGCTGCGCGCCGGCGGTCCACCAGACGATGTTGGAGCGGAGCTGGTCGAGCCGGCGGAAGGCGCGGTCCACGCCGCCCGGGGCGCGCAGCACGCGATAGACCTCGGCGGGCGGCACGCCATCCGACATCAGCGCGATTTCGAGTGTGTATTTGGGGCCGCGGCGGAGTGAGCGCTGGCCGGGAAAGCGCTGGGTGTTCCAGAAATCCACCCAGGAGGTCGGCCCTTCGCGCAGCCGCGAGGCGTCGTAGGCGAGGCCCACGGACCAGACGACGGCGCCGACGCCGCAATCGCTGAC
>JAYRQX010000848.1:0-6874 GCA_041910415.1 Acetobacteraceae bacterium
CCGACGTGACCAAGCCCGACTGGGAGGTGGAACTCGCCGTCGTCATCGGCCGCACCGCCTGGCAGGTCGAGGAACGCCACGCCTTCGATCACGTGGCCGGCTACACCATCCTCAACGACCTCACGGCGCGGGAACTACAATTCGACGCGCCGCTCGGCATGACCTCCTTCGCCAAGGGGCTCGACGGCTTCTGCCCGATGGGCCCCTGGCTGGTCACGGCCGACGAACTCGGCGAGCCCTGGGCTCTCGACCTCGCCTGCACGCTGAACGGCGAGCAGGTGCAGCACGGCAATACGCGCGACCTGATCTTCGGCGTGCCGGCGCTGATCGCCTATCTCTCGCGCTACATGGCGCTGCAGCCCGGCGACGTGATCGCGACCGGCACCCCCGCCGGCGTCGGCCATTTCCGCGACCCGCCGCGCTACCTCAGGCCGGGCGATCGGCTGCGGCTTGAAATCGAGCGCATCGGCGTGCTGGAACACGGCATCGGCTGAGGCTCCGCGAGAGGGCCGTTTTCGGGAGGACACCCGCATGATCCGCTTCGCCTGGCTCGGCGCGCTCGCATTGTGGCTGTTCGGCGCAGCCGCCGCATTCGCGCAACCCCGCGCACCGGGGACGGATTTTCCGAACCGGCCGGTGCGCGTGGTCGTTGCGCTGGCGCCGGGCGGCAATGCGGATATCAATGCCCGCCTCGTCGCCGGCGCATTGTCCAACCAGCTCGGCCAGCAATTCGTCGTGGAGAACCGTCCGTCCGGCGGCGGCACCGTGGCGTTCGAAACCGTCGCGGCCACACCGCCCGACGGCTACACGCTGCTCGTCGGCGCGCTCGGCTCCCATGCGCTGAATGTGGGCCTGTATGGCGAGCGGCTGCGCGTGCATCCGCTGACCGGGGTGGATCACATCACCATCTCGTCCCATTCCGCCATCGTGGTGGTGGTGCATCCATCGATGGGCGTGAACACGCTGGCGGAGTTCCGCGCACGGCTTGCGGCCAATCCCGGGCGCTACGACTATGGCTCCTCGGGCAACGGCACGACGGGGCACATCTCGGCCGCACTCATGCTGCATCTCATGGGCGTGCAGGCGCAGCATGTGCCGTATCGCGGCTCGGCGGCGGCCTTCCAGGATCTGCTGGCCGGGCGCACGGCGTTCCAGTCCGACACCATCTCCTTCGTCTCCGACCACATCCGCAGCGGCGCGGTGCGCGGCCTGGTGATCGCGACGCGGGAACGTTCCCCCATGGCGCCGGACGTGCCCACCGCCGCGGAGGCGGGATTGCCGGACTTCCAGGCCACCACATGGACGCCCTGGTCCACAACGTCAGGCACGCCGGCGCCGATCCGGCAGTTCCTCTACGAACAGATCGTCGTCGCGCTCGGCGACCCCGCGATCCGCGAGCGCCTGGTCCAGCTCGGCAACACCATCCCGGATGGCATGACGCCGGACGCGACGCGCGCCTTCATCGCGAGCGAGATCGAGAAATGGACCCCGATCGTGCGGGCCTCGGGCGCCCGCGTGGACTGATCAGCTCCGCACGTCGGCGCGATAGACCTTGCTGACGATGCGCCAGCCCTCGGCCGTCTTCAGCAGCACCAGGTAGTCGGTGAAGTAGCGCGGCGGGATCTGGCAGTTCACCTTGGCGAAGGCGGTCTCCGGGCCGCTGAAGTCGATGGACAGGATCCGGTCATGCCGCGCGAGTCCCTGCGCCTCGGGCGAGCCGCGGCCGCGCACCATCGCGAACCACTCCTCGCGCGGCAGGTCCTGCACCTGGCCGTCCTTCTCCCAGTAGAGATGCGAACAGGGGTGGAAGGTCGCGGCGAGCTTCGCCGTGTTCGCTTCATACAGCCCGTCGAAATAGGTCTGCAGCACCGCCTCGACGGCGGCGAGATCGCTCTCGGCCATGGGTCCCTCCCGGATCGCGCCAGCTTCGCCCGGCCCCGGGCGGGCGTCCAGCGCCAGCGGTTTACAGCGGACGTGCGGCGGGCCATCTGTTGCGCGGAAACGTCCAGGACAACGCCATGCCCATCCGGCGCCGCGGCCTTCTCGCCGCCTCCGCACTCATTCCCGCCCTGCCGCACCAGGCGAACGCCCAGGCCGCCTGGCCGCAGCGCCCTGTGCGCGTCATCGTCCCCTACGCGGCCTCCGGCGGCACGGACCTGCTGACCCGCGCCCTGGGCGAGGCGATGCGGCCGGCCATCGGCCAGCCCGTGGTGGTCGAGAACCGCGCCGGCGCGGCCGGCGTCATCGGCACCGAGGTCGTCGCGCGCGCCGAGCCCGATGGCTACACCATGGTCGCGGTCGTCTCGACCCATGTGATGAACAAGCACACCATGGACCGGCTGCCCTACGACCCCATCCGCGACTTCACGCCCATCGCGCTGCTGACGCGCAACACCATGGTGCTCGTGGCCGGCGCGTCGCAGCCCTTCTCCGACGTGCGCGGCATGATCGAGCAGGCGCGCGCCAATCCGGGCCGCATCGGCACGGGCTCGACCGAGGCGCTCTCCTCCTTCATCGGGCAGGAGGTCGCGCGCCGCGCGCGGATCGAGATGCCGGATGTGGCCTATCGCTCCGGCGGGCAGTTGATGAACGACGTCGTCGCCGGCCATCTGCCGACCGGCTGGACCAGCACGGCGAGCGCCACGCCGCATATTGCGACGGGCCGCGTGCGCGTGCTCGCGGCTTCCACCGCCACGCGCACGCCCTTCTTCCCGGATGCGCCCACCATGCAGGAAGCGGGCATGGGGGATTTCGACTATGCCGGCTGGGTCTGGCTGCTCGGCCCCGCGGGCATGGCGCAGCCGGTGGTGGATCGCATCCATGCCGCGGTCTCCACCGCCTTCGGCGACGAGGCGTTCCGCACGCGGCTCGCCGCCATGGGCATCGAACCCGCGCTGAAGCCCGGCCCCGACCTCCTCGCGCTGATGCAGCGCGAAGACCGCATCTGGGCCGCCGCCGCCGCGGCCGGCCATCTCCAGCGAACCAACTGAGGAACCGAATCCATGGCGAACCCCGCCCTCAAGCAGGCCTTCACGAACAAGAAATTCATCGTGGCCCCCGGCGTCTTCGACATGATTTCCGCGAAGGTGGCGGACAGCCTGGGCTTCGACTGCATCTACGGCACGGGCTTCGGAACGGTCGCCTCCGCCCTCGGCGTGCCGGATGCGGGCCTCGGCACCTATACCGACATGGTCGAGCATATGGGCCGCGTCGCGCGCGGCTGCAAAACGCCGCTGATCGCCGATGCCGACACCGGCTATGGCGGACTGCTGAACGTGCGCCACACGGTCATGGGCTACGAGGCCGCGGGCATCACCGGCATCCAGCTGGAAGACCAGGAGATGCCGAAGAAGTGCGGCCACACGCCGGGCCGCCGCGTCATTCCCGCCGAGGAGATGGCACTGAAGATCAAGGTCGCCGTCGAGGCACGGAAGGACCCCAACTTCCTGATCGTCGCCCGCACCGATGCGCGCACCACTCTCGGCCTTGAGGAAGCGATCCGCCGCGGCCGGATGTATGGCGAGGCCGGCGCCGACATCGTCTTCGTCGAGAGCCCGGAGAGCGAGGCCGAGATGGTCGAGATCGGCCGGCAGCTCGGCCGCTGGCCGCTGCTCGCCAACAACGTCGAAGGCGGCCGCACGCCGATCCTCTCGGCGAAGCGGTTGCAGGAGATCGGCTACGCCATCGCGATCTATCCGGGCCTCGGCTTCCTCTCCGTCGCCAAGGCGCTGGAGGACGTCTTCACGCATCTGAAGCAGCACGGCGATTCCAACGGCCTGCCGGAAAGCACCTCCTACGGCTTCGGCCGCATGTGCGAGCTGATGGGCTTCCCGGAGGTCTGGGCGTTCGAGAAGCGCTGGGCCGTGCTGGACAAGGCCGCGGAGTAACGGCGATGCGGAACGTGAAGGCTCTCGTCTTCGACGTCTTCGGCACGGTCGTCGATTGGCGCAACGGCATCGCGCGCGATGCGAGGACGTTCCTCGCGAAGCATGGCCGCGCGGAGATCGATTCGCACGCCTTCGCCGATGCCTGGCGGAAGCGCTACCAGCCCGCGATGGAGGAAGTCCGCAGCGGCCGCCGCCCCTTCACGCGGCTCGATGTGCTGCATCGGGAGAACCTGGAGCGCGTGCTGGGCGATCACGGCGTGGACGCGGCGAAGATCGCGGAGGCCGAGCTCGACTGGCTGAACCGCGCCTGGCACCGGCTGAATCCGTGGCCGGATACGAACCCCGGCCTGATCCGCCTGAAGCCGAAATTCTTCCTGGCACCGCTGTCGAACGGCAACATCCTGCTGCTCGCCGCCATGGCCAAGCGCGCGGGCATTCCGTGGGATGCGATCCTCGGCGCCGAGGCTGCGCAGGCCTACAAGCCGCAGCCGGAAGCCTATCTGCGCACCGCGGAAATCCTCGGGCTCAAGCCGGGCGAGGTTGCCCTCGTCGCCGCCCATAACGGCGACCTGCGCGCTGCACGCACCTGCGGCCTGAAGACGGCCTTCGTCTTCCGCCGTACCGAACACGGCAAGGACCAGGCGACCGACATGACCGCGGAAGACCCGTGGGACGTGATCGCCGAGAGCTTCGAGGATCTGGCCGACCAGCTGGGCTGCTGACTCAGAGAAAAAGGAGGGGGCGCGGGGGAGTTCTCTCCCCCGTGTGTCACTCCGCCCGGATGCCGCCCTCGCGGATGATCGGCGTCCACTTCTCGAACTCGCGGCGGATAAAGGCGGAAAAATCCTGCGGCGTGCCGCCGACTACATCCGCCGCCTGCACGCGCTGCACCGTCTCGCGCACCTCCGCCGAGGTGATGATCGCGTTGAAGACGCGGTTCGCGGAGGCGATGATCTCGGGCGGCAACCCCGCCGGGCCGACGATGCCGTGCCAGGTCGTGGATTCCACACCCGGCAGCGTGGACGCGATCGTCGGCACGTCAGGCAGTGCGGCGATGGGCTGCGCCGACCCCACCGCGATCGCCCGCACCCGCCCGTCGCGGATGAAGGGCAGAGAGGTCGAGACCGACGGCAGGGTGAACTCGCATTCGCCCTGGATCAGGGACCGCATCACATCCGCGCCGCTGCGGTAATGCACCGCAACGAAGCGCACGCCCGCGACGCGCGCCATCAGCTCCACGCCGAGGTGGCTCGGGTGCCCGATGCCTGGGGAGGCATAGGGGATCGGCTCGCGGCTGCTGCGTGCACGCTCGATCAGCTGGGCCACGGTCTGGACGGGCAGATTCGGCTGCACGACCAGCGCCAGCGGCAGGTTCACGAGGTGGCAGATCGGCGCGAAGGAGGTCATGGGATCGTAGGGCAGCGAGGGCTGTAATTCCTTGCCGATGCAGTTGGCGCCCAGGTCCGCCATCATCAGCGTGTAGCCATCCGGCCGCGCGGTCGCCGTGGCCTGACCCGCGATGGCGCCGCCGGCGCCGGCGCGGTTCTCCACCACCAGCGGCTGCCCGTTCGCGGCCTGCGCAAAATGGTTGGCGACGGTGCGCGAGAGCGTGTCCACCGCGCCGCCGGCGCCGAAGGGCACCAGCAGCCGCACCGGCCTGTCCGGCCAGGCGGATTGCGCGCGCGCGACGGCGGGCAGCGCCAGGGCAAGCCCGGCAAGGGTCCGGCGGGACAGCGGGAGGTGCGGCATGGACGTTTCCTTTTCCTCGTTGCGACAGCACATGGGCCAAGCCGCGCACCCTTGCAACGGGGAAGGATCCATGGCGCCCTTCGCGCAGGAGAGCCTTGCAGGAGCCCGGCATGACCTGGTCCATCGTCGCGCATGATCCGGCGACCGGCGCCTTCGCCGTGGCCGTCACCACCTGCAACCTCGCTGTCGGCGCGTCCTGCCCCCATCTGCGCGCAGGCGTGGGCGCGGTGTCCACCCAATCCTTCACCAACCGCTATCTCGGCCCCGCCATCCTCGATGCGCTGGAACGCGGACACACGCCGCAGGACGCGATCGAAAGCGCGCTCGCCGGCGACAGGGGGCGCGGCATCCGCCAGGTGCATTGCGTGGACCGCCATGGCCGCAGCGCCGCCTTCACGGGCGGCAATTGCGTGGCCTGGTGCGGCGACAAGCCGGGCGACGGCTTTTCCATCGCCGGCAACATGCTGGCAGGCCCAGCGGTCGTCGCGCACACCTATGCGACCTTCCACGCGCACCGCGAGATGCCGCTGCCGGAGCGCATGATGGCCGCCCTCGATGCCGGACAGGCCGCCGGCGGCGACAAGCGCGGCAGGCAGTCGGCCGCGATGGTGCTGACGACGACCGAGGACTTCCCGGACCTCGATCTGCGCGTGGACGACCACCCCGAACCGCTCGCGGAGTTGCGCCGCCTGCTCGGCCTGTGGCGCAGCATGCGCGAGCCTGGCCTGTCACGGAGCCCGCGCAAGGCCAATCCATCCGGTGAGACCGACCTGGACCTGATGGAAGCGGAGTGGATCGCGCGCGGAAGCGCCCTGCGCTTCACCCGCTGATTGCCGCCCGGGCGGGCAGCACCGCCTGCGGGCCGGGCGAATTGTGTCCGGACACACAATGAATTGGCGTGGGAAGGGGTTGCGGACCCTGTCCATCCATCGTCTGCTCCCTGGCGGAAGCCCGGCCAACGGCCCTGACGCACGGGACAGGAGACCGACCATGATCCGCAGAACGCTTTCCGCCGCCCTCATCGCCCTTGGCATCGCGACGCCGCCTGCTCTCGCGCAGGACCGCGTGCTGCTACAGCTCGACTGGATTCCCACCGGCGAGCATGCCGCCTATTTCGCCGGCGCCGCGCGGGGCTTCTGGCGGGAGAACGGGATCGAGATTTCCCTGACGCGCGGCTACGGCTCGGGCGACACGGTGACGAAGGTCGCCTCTGGCGCGGCGCAGTTCGGGGTCGCGGA
>JAYRQX010000849.1:0-2471 GCA_041910415.1 Acetobacteraceae bacterium
CCCTCCGGCCCCAGGGCCGACTGCACGAGGTCGTGCTCGCCCACGCTCGCGCCGCCGGTCGTCACCAGCATGTCGAAGGTGCGCGCCGCCCGGGCAGCGTCTGCGATCGCGGCCGGATCGTCGGGCGCGATGGGCAGCACCACGGGCTCCGCGCCCGAGGCGTGGATCAGCGCGGCGAGGGCATGGGCGTGGGAGGAGACGATGCCGCCCGGCGGGACCGGGTCCCCGGGCAGCGCGATCTCGTCGCCGGTCGCCAGGATGCCGATGACGGGGCGGCGATGGACCGTGAGCCAGGGGTTGCCGCTCGCCGCGACGAGCCCGATGTCGCGCGCCGTCAGCCGGCGGCCGGGCGCGATCAGCGCATCGCCCTCGGCGAAGTCGAGTCCCTGCCGGCGGACCCAGCGACCCGGGGCCACGGCCTCCTGGACCCGCACCGTCTCGCCCTCGCGCTCCGCGTCTTCCTGCAGCAACACGGAATCGGCGCCATCGGGCATGAAGCCCCCGGTGAAGATCCGCACCGCCTGGCCCGGCCCGACCGTGCCCGCGAAGGGATGGCCCGCCGGCGCGGTGCCGATCACGGCCAGCCGCGCGCCCTCGGCGGCGTCCGCGGCACGCACCGCATAGCCGTCCATGGCCGAGACATCGGCCGGCGGCTGGGTGCGGCGGGAGAGGACGGGGCTGGCGAGGACGCGCCCATGGCCGGCGGCCAGCGCCACCGTCTCGGGTGCCGTGGGTGTCAGCGCCGCCAGGATCGTGCCGCGGGCTTCTTCAACCGAAAGCATCAGATCGCCTCGTAGGTACCGGATTTTCCGCCGGATTTGTGGACAAGCCGCACGGCCTCGATCTGCATCCCCCGGTCGATGGCCTTGCACATGTCATAGACCGTCAGCGCCGCGACGGAGACCGCGGTCAGCGCCTCCATCTCGACGCCCGTCTGGCCGGTGACGCGCGCCAGCGCCTCGATCTCGACCGTATCGGGCTCGACCGGCGTGAGTGCCACCGAGACCTTGCTCAGCATCAGCGGGTGGCAGAGCGGGATGAGGTCGCTGGTGCGCTTGGCCGCCATGATGCCGGCGATGCGCGCGACGCCGAGGACGTCGCCCTTGCCCATCTGCCCGGCGCGGATGCGGGCCAGCGTCTCGGGCGCCATGACCACGCGCCCGCGCGCGATCGCGGTGCGGCTGGTCTCGGGCTTGGCGGAGACATCCACCATGGCCGCGTTGCCCTGCGCGTCGAAATGGGTGAGGCCCTGGCCGGGCGGATCCTTGGGCGTCATGGGTCGGCGATTGTCCCTTGGCGGCGCGGTCTAGCACGAGCCCCCGATGCGGCCCAGGGCATGGCTGCGCCGCTGCGCCGGTTACGGATTAGCAACTCGACAAGAAGCCCTCATGTGGTAACCTCACGAAATCGTGAAGTCTGGCGCCGCGCCAGGCGGGCGGCGCGGAAGAGGACCCCGGCGCGTTGGATCCCCTGAGCTTCAGCATCGCGCTGCTGCAGAACATCGCCGTTCTGGCGGCCCTGACGCTCGCCCATGCCGGCCTCGTCGAGATCGACGCTCCCCTTTCCGGCACGCTCCGCGGCGTGCTGCGCGGGCTGCTCTTCGGCGCGGCGGCCACGGCCACGATGGCGGTGCCCTTCGTCCCGGAGCCTGGCCTGCTCTACGACATGCGCGCGATCCCGCTCGCGCTCGCCGGGCCCTTCGCCGGCACGGTCGGCGGGCTGGTCGCCAGCATCCCGCCCACGCTCTACCGGATCTGGCTCGGTGGGGCGGGCCTGGTCCCGGGCATGGTGCTGATCTTCGGCGCGGCGCTGCTCGGCATCCTCGTCGCCGGCGCCGGCCGGCGGCGCGACCATCAGCGCGATGAGCCCGCCAACCCCGAGACACGGTGGCCGCGCCTTCTCATCATCGCCGTCCTGCTTCCCACCATCGGCATGGCCTGCATCCCCCTTGTCGCCGACCCCGTGCAGCGGGGTCGCGTGGCGCCGCTGGTCGTGCTGCTGACGGCGCTGGCCTTTCCCCTGGCCATCATGATCTTCGGCGGATCGCTGCATCTCAACGCCCGGCGCCGGGCACTCGCCGCGCGGCTCGTGGACAGCGAACGGGCGATGGCGACGCTGATGGCGAACATGCCCTGCGTCTTCTTCCGCCGCCGCATCGCCGCCGACCGTGCCGTCTCCTATCCCGCCATTGCCGGCCGTCTCGACGAGGTGCTGGGCCTGCCGCCTTCGATCGCGGGCACCGTGCCACCCAGCATCTTCTTCGCCGTGCACCCCGAAGACCGGCTCACCCTCGCGGCGGCGTTCGATCTCTCGCTCCGCAACGGCACGCCGGTCGCGGCCGATGTGCGGGTCATGGCGACCGGGCGTCGCGGCGAACGCTGGGTGCATGTCGCGGCGACGGGCGAGCCGGAGCGGGATGCGGTGGGCGACCTGCACTGGGACGGCTTCGTGACCGACATCACCGAGCGCAA
>JAYRQX010000850.1:0-7295 GCA_041910415.1 Acetobacteraceae bacterium
ATCGCCGGTGCCGCGACCAGGCGCGGCACGGCCGCTGCCAGCGCAGCTGCGGCATGGGGAAGGCCGGGCGGCACCGTCACCGATGCGGTTTCGCGCGCGACGAGCGTCGCCAGGCCGGGACGGAGCTGCTCCAGCAGCGAAGAGAGTCCTTCGGTCGAATCGGCCGCGAGCAGGTCGCGCGCCGCTGCCTCCTGCAAACGGCGCAGCGCAAGCAGCGCCGCAAGACGAGTCTCGGCGGGTGCGGCCGCGGCATCGATCGCGTCCGAAGCCTGCATCAGGCCGAAGGCCTCGGACGCCAGGATCGCCGCGCGACAGGCGCATACGGGATCCGCTTCGAGCGTGAGCCGCGCGAGCGCCGCGCAGCCCAGATGATTGGCGACCGCGTTCGCGAGGATGGTGCTCAGCAATTGGCGACGAAGCCGGTGGCTGGCGATGTCCTCCGGGAACCGCTCGCGCAGCGGCCCCGGGAAATACGCAACCAGCGCACCAGCCAGGGCTGGGTCATCCGGGAGGCGGCTGCCTTCCAGCGCGTCGGTGAGCCAGAGCTTCGCGAAGGGGAGCAGCGCGGCGAGTTCCGGGCGCGTCAGCATATCGCCCGATGCCATGCGCCGCGCCATCGTCGCTTCATCAGGCAGACCCGCCACCGCGCGGTCGAGCAGGCCTGCCGCTTCCAGGCGAAGCATCAGCGCGGCATGAGCCGGCATTTCCTCGGCCCCTCCCATCGCCTCAAGCGTCACGGCGATGGACTGCGAAGCATTGTCGCGGAGCACAAGCTCGCCCACCTCGTCTGTCATCTCGCGCAGCAGATCGTCGCGATGGCGACGTGTCAGTCGCCCCTCGCGCTCGGCCTGGGCGAGAAGAATCTTGATGTTCACCTCGTGGTCGGAGGTGCTGACACCTGCGGAGTTGTCTAGCGCATCGGTGTTGATTCGCAGCCCCTGGCGCGCAATTTCGATGCGGCCAGCCTGCGTGACGCCGAGATTGGCGCCCTCGCCGACCACCTTGGCGCGGATGTCACGGCCATCCACGCGGATCGCATCGTTGGCACGGTCACCCGCTTCGCCCTGGCTCTCGGCACTGCCCTTCACATAGGTCCCGATGCCGCCGAAGTAGAGCAGATCCACCGGAGCACGGAGGATGGCCTTCATGATGGTGCCGGGCTCGGCACGTCCGTCTGCGATGCCGAGCATCGCACGCACCTCGGGCGTCAGCGCGATGGTCTTCGCACTGCGTGGATGCACGCCGCCGCCTCGGCTGATCTTGGTGGGGTCGTAGTCCGCCCAGGACGAACGCGGCAGCGCGAAGAGCCGCTCGCGCTCGGTGTAGGAGATCTCCGGATCGGGATCGGGGTCGAGGAAGATGTGGCGATGGTCGAAGGCGGCCAGCAGCCTTGTCTTGCGGGAAACGAGCAGGCCGTTTCCGAAGACGTCGCCGCTCATGTCGCCGACGCCCACGCAGCTGAACGGCGCATCCTGCACGCTGCGGCCCAGCGTTTCCTGGAAGTGCCGGTCGATCATCACCCAGGCGCCGCGCGCGGTGATGCCCATCCCCTTGTGGTCGTATCCGGCGGACCCGCCGCTCGCAAAGGCATCGCCCAGCCAGAATCCGTATTCGGCAGCGAGCCCGTTCGCGAGATCCGAGAACGTTGCCGTGCCCTTGTCCGCCGCGGCCACGATGTAGGGATCGTCGCCATCGCGGCGCACAATGCCGTCTGCGGTGACGACGTCCGCGCCGACATAGTTATCGGTGAGGTCGAGCATGCCGCGGATCAGCGTCTTGTAGCAGGTGATTCCCTCGGCCTGGAACGCCTCCCGATCGGAAGCCGGCGGCGGGTGCTTCAGGACGAAGCCGCCCTTGGCGCCGGTCGGTACGATGATCACGTTCTTCAGGCGTTGCGCCTTCATCAGCCCGAGGATTTCCGTGCGGAAGTCTTCGCGCCGGTCCGACCATCGGATGCCGCCGCGCGCGACAGGTCCTGCGCGCAGATGGCAACCTTCCATGCGCGGCGAATGGACGAAGATCTCGCGCCAGGGCCGCGGTGCCGGCATCTCGCCCGCCGCCGCGCTGTCGATCTTCAGCGCCAGGTAGTCGCGGTCCTGAAAGAAGTTAGTGCGCAGCGTCGCATCCAGCAGCGTCATCATGCGCGAGAGGATGCGGTCCTCGTCCGGATTGGCGATGGCATCGAGCAAAGCGGACCAGGATGCGCGCAAGGCCGCCTCGCGCTCCGTATCGCGCGCCATGCGCGGACTGAAGCGCGCATGAAAAATATCCACAAGGACCCGCGCGGCTTCGGGATGCGCGGCGAGCGCGGCCTGCACGCTTTCCTGCGCGAAGCCAAAACCCACCTGCTTCATCCAGCGGTACATGGCGCGCAGCAGCCAGCATTCGCGCCAGTTCAGCCCCGCGCGCAGGACGAGCCGGTTGAAGCCATCGGCGTCCGCCCGCTCGTCCTGGATCGTGGCGAGCGCATCAAGAAGCGCCGGGAAACGCGATTCCGGGCAGGACGTGCCGGCGCGCAGAGAGAAGACGTGCAGGACCACGATGGGCGCCCCCTCCGGCGTCAGCCGGTGCGGCACTTCCTCGATGGCGCGCAGATCCAGGCTCTCGAAGACCGGGAGCGCGTCGGCCAGCGGGAGAGGACCGCCGGGATTGGCAAGGCGAAGAGTGAGGACATCCTCCTCGGCGCCCGGCGAACGCGAGAGCTCAGCCGTCGGCCGACCTGTGGCCAGCGCCTGCTCGGCGAGGGCGATGTCGGATACGCCCTGCGCCGCGGATGCCGATTCCCGGTAGGCAGGGGGAAAGGCCTCCCTCCAGCGCGCGAGCAGCGTCGCCGCCTGCGCTTCGCCGTGCACCTCGGCCAGCACCGCGGCGATGCGTTCGCGGAAGCTACGGGACGCCTGGACGATCGCGGATTCGAGCGCGCGTTCATCGACCTGCGGCACGGAGCCGGGAATGGTCGCGAGGATGTAGTGCACCCGGGCCAGCGGTGCGTCGCCCAGGCTGATGTAGTAAGCCGAGAGGCGTCCCCCATAGGCGCGCGCAAGCATGGCCGCCACACGCTCGCGCAAGCGGGTATCGAAGGTGTCGCGGGGCAGCCAGACAATGGCGGAAACGAAGCGCTCGAAAGGATCGCGGCGCACCGCCAATGCTGCCCGTGGCCGGATCGCAAGGTCGAGCGCGCGCCGGGCGCCGGCAAGGATGTCCTCGTCCGGCGCCTGGAAGAGTTCATCGCGCGGCCAGGTATCCAGGATGTTGCGCAGGGCGCGGCCGTCGTGGCTGTCCGGGTCCTTGCCCGCACGTGCCAGGATGCGTTCCACCTTCTCCCGCAGAAGCGGGATGGAGCGCGGGTTGCGATTGTAGGCGGCGGCCGCGAACAGCCCATAGAAAAGCCTGAGCCCGCTGACACGGCCACCGCCGTCGAACAGCCGCGTGAAGACGACATCGGCGTGCTGCGGGCGGTGCACCGTCGCACGCGTGTTGGCCTTGGCCACCGCGACCACGGGCGCCGGCGCGATGAGTGCTGCGCGAACCGCCGGCTGAAGCGTGTCCAGGTTCCGGAGCACGTCGAAGACCGGCACGGCGGCGTCCCGCAACAGGCCCAGATTGTCCTCCGCGGCGATGCCGAGCCGGCCATCCTTGGACAGCGTGAGCCGCCGGTGTCCAAGGAGCACGAAATTGTCATCGGCCAGCCAGTGGAGGAAAGCGGCGTCCTCCTCCCCGCCGGGACGCGCCGCGACCTCCTTCTCGGCCGTGGTCAGCAAGGCCAGCATCGTCGGGAAATCCCCGACCGCGGTGCGCACCTCGGCCATGGTGTGGATCAGCGCTGCCTCAAGCCCGGCAAGGTCCTCGGCCGCAGCGTGGCGCGAGCCCAGATAGCTGGAGGTGGCGGGACCGAGCACGATCCGCATCATGCTTTCAGCCACGCCGCGGGAATCAAGCGCTTCGAGGCGACCGTTCGGGCTACGACGCACCCGCAGCACGGGGTGAAGAAGTCCCTGCACAGCCCTCCCACGCACGGCAAGCGTCGCCAGTGCGCTGTCCACCAGGAACGGCATGTCATCGGTGACGATTTCGGCGACCGCGCGGCCGCCCTGCTCCGGTCCCGGGGCGATGATGCGCACCTTGGTTTCCCGCGGCGCCCTCTGCAGGGCGAAGGCAAACAAGCTGCCGGCCGCGGCGGCAAGCGCTTCGGGTGCTTCGCCAGCCAATTCGGGCGTTGGCGTTGCGGCATGGAGCAGACCCAGGAAGGCGACGGCATCGCCGGGCAAATCGGGCGCCAGCCGCAAGAGTGCCTCCCCAGCGGCAGCCAGGACCTCGGCCCGGGTGGTGTCTTCCCCCATGGGCATCCCGACTGCCGTATCGTTCGCCATCGTGTCATCCTCCCAGACGCAGGCCCCAGGGGCTGCCGCCGACCCTGCCCGTTTCAGGCGAAATGCGCTAGGATTTCAACATGACCATGACGCTCGCCGATCTCCTGGCGCCGATGTCGCCGGAGCAGTTCTTCGCCGAATACTATGACCGGCAGCCGCTGCATCTGCACGGTAGTGCGGCGAAGTTCGCCCAGGTCCTGTCGTGGCGGCAGATCAATCGCCTGCTCGACATGGCGCATATCTGGACGGATCACAGCCTGAAGCTCGTATTGGACGGCACCGTCATCCCCGCCGCGCAATACTGCGCCCGCGCCACCACGCGGGAGGGCGAGGCGGGGCTGCAGCCGGAGGCGGCGCGGGTACAGGAATGGGTCAAGCGCGGAGCCAGCGTCGTGATGAACGATGTGGACAGCCTCACGCCGGGTCTCGCCGCGGTGTCGGGCGCGATGGAAGGCGCGGGCCTGGGGAAAGCGCAGGCGAATGTCTACATCTCCTGGCAGTCCCACAAGGCCTTCGCGGCCCATTTCGACACGCATGACGTCTGGGCGGTGCAGGTCGAGGGCGAGAAGAGCTGGAACATCTGGGAAGGTCGCGCCGACTACCCGATCGGCCATCCTGTCTTCCGGTCCCAGGGGCAGGACCACCACGATCGTGCCAAGGGCAAGTTGCGCGCGAAGATCACGCTGAAGACCGGCGACCTGCTCTACCTTCCCCGTGGCTGGTACCACGATGCCCTGGCCGAGGCGCCGGCCAGCGTGCACATCGCCTATGGTGTTCATGCCCCGCTCGGCATGGATTTCGCGAACATCCTCATGGAGCGCGTGCTCTATGACAGCGAATTCCGCAAGCCGCTGCCACGCCAGGACGGATCGGCCGCAGCGAAGTTCGCGCTGACGACACGAGCCGGCCAGCTCGGCGCGCGGATCGCCGAACTCGCCAAGGATCCGAAGGTGATGGAGGTCCTGGAAAAGTTTGTGGCCGACTATCACTTCAAGCGCGGCGGCTACGACCTTCTTGGCACGCGCGGCATGGCGCCGCCCGTCGCGTCGGGCGGCAACGCGGATGACGCACCCTCCTTCCGCGTCGCGGCGCCCGAGGCGCGGCCGGTCCGCCGCGGCGCCGATTTCGTGCTCAAGACCGCCCATGGCGCCGTGCCTCTCAGTCCGCACGAGGCCGACGCGGCAAGCTGGCTGCTGGCCCGCCCCGACGTGACCGAGGCCGAACTTCGCGCTGCCCATCCGCAGGTGGAAGCCGCTGCGCTGATTGAAAGGCTGCGCGGCGCGGGCGTGCTGGTCGCAGCCTGATGCTGCCGGCACTTGCCCTGCTCGGCATGGTGCTGGCCGTGATGCCCGTGCTGGCACAGCCGCGTGGCTTCAGCTGCGTCGGCGCCGATCAGATCGAAGATGACAGCTTCGTCGTAGCGTTCGCGCGCGGTTCCTCCGCCATCGGTGAGGAAGCGCGCAACGCGCTCGCCGCGGCGCTTGAAGCCGCGCGCGCGATGCCGGAGAGCAATCTCTGTGTCCTCGGCCATGCTGGGCAGGAAGGCGGGGCGACCACGACCACGCGCCTGGCCGCGGCACGCGCGCGTGCCGTTGCCGAGCGCCTGGCCGCCACCGGGATCGCGCCCGAGCGTATCAGGGCCGAAGCCCGCAACGCTCGTTTCAGCCGCCGGGCGCGCGCCGCCGAGCCGCCCAGCCACACCGTGACCATCATCGTCGTTCCCGCGCCCTGAGGCGCGGGCCGGCCTCACCCGTGCGGACGCGGGTGCCGTTGCGCGATGCTGCGCAGGCGGAAGGCAAGGGCCAGCATCAGCGCGCCCGCAACGATCGCTTCGATGCCGACGACCCAGATGAGTGCCAGAAGGCCGGGACCCGGATTGAGCAGCAACCACACGCCAATCACGATCGAAAGCGCCCCGAGTGCACCCAGCAGCACGTCCCCGCCCCGGAACGCGAGGACCAATCGTGTCGCGCCGACCACGACGGACCAGACGCCCGCCACAAAGACCAGCGTGAAAGCCGATAGCCCGGGGGCAAACAGGATCACGGCGGCCGCCAGGATGGAGACGATGCCATCCAACCAGAACCAGTGCCCATTCCCGGGAATCCGCCCCTGCACACCTTGCCAGATCGTCGCCACACCATCCACGCCAAGCCAGGCCGCCAGGAGGGCCAGGATCGTCAGCAGGCCTGGACCTGGCATCAGGAAGACAAACAGGCCGAACAGGATGGCGACCACGCCCCGGATGACGAACAGCCACCAATGCTGCGCCATGGCATGAAGCAGCGCTGCCCTGCCCAGCATGAGGGCGGGGTTCGGATGGGATTGCGACATGGAGGCCTCCGTTCGCTGCGGGTCAGTCATCATCACCGAGAATCTCGGCCGTGTGTTCGCCAGTTCGGGGTGCACCGCGGCGGGACCTCGGGCGCTCTCCATCAAAGGACAGCGGAAGCCCGACGACGCGCACCCCGCTGTCCGGCAGTTCCTGCACCATGTCCATGGCGGCGAATTGCTCGGTCGCGACCAGCTCGGCGATATCGTTCACCGGGCTGCAGGGCACACCCGCGTCCTCCAGCGTCGCAATCCATTCCGTGCGGGTCCTCAGGAGCAGCGCCTCGGCGATCAGGGGGATGATCACCGCCCGGTTCCGCACGCGGTCGGGGCCCCTCGCGAAGCGCGCATCGGTTGCCCATTCGGGATGGCCGAGCACCTTTGCGCAGCGCGCCCAGAGCCGGTCGTTTCCGGCGGCGAGGCAGAGCGGGCGGTCCGCCGTTTCGAATACCTGGTAAGGCACGATCACGGTGCCGCCCGTGCCGTGCCGCTTCGGGACATCCCCGGTGGCGAGGTGATTGTTCACCGGGCCTTCCACCCAATGGATCGCGGTCTCGAACAGCGACGCATCCACGATGCCGCCCTTGCCGGTGA
>JAYRQX010000851.1:0-2105 GCA_041910415.1 Acetobacteraceae bacterium
ATGGACGCTCCGCCGCCGTCGATTCGTGGAGTGTCGGACCGCGGGAGGGTGCCCCCGCCTTCGCCAGCCCCCGAAGCGGCGTCAGTCGAGACACTCCCGCATCAGCGCCGCGTTTGCGGAGGCCCCGTTGATGCCCGGGCCGTACCAGGCGCTGATGGGCTCCCACCCGGCGGGCGCCGTGCAGGCGGTGTCCTTCGAGTTGCAGCCCTCCTCCATGTAGGCGCTGGACACGTAGAACGACCAGTTGTCGCAGGAGGCGGCCTCGGCGGCGTGGGCGGTGTCGATCCCGCCGTCGACCTTGCCCTGGCTGCAGGCCACGGCGAAAAGGATGCCGGCGAGAAAGGCAAACACAGAGGTGGTGACGATGCTCAGGCGGTGCACTTGATTCTCCGGTGCACGATAAATGTACCCTGCGGCGGAGCCAGTCCGGAGGACCCGCGCCAGCGCGGCGAAGGAACTGGCGAAGCCGACGAAGGCGGCCAGAAGGCCGGCGGCGATGGGGGCATGCATCGCCGCCTTGCATCACGCGGCGCCGGGCGCGGCAAGGGCGTCTCGCGGCGTCAGCGGGCAGCCCATCTTCCGGGGGCCGGCCGGACCCCTATACTGCGGGCTGCCACGACAGCAGCGGGACGAGGGATATGGCGCAGCGCAGGATTCTGGTGACGGGCGCAGCCAGCGGCATCGGGGCCGCCGCCTGCCGGGCGCTCGCCGCGCCGGGCGTCTCGATCGCCGTCCACACGCGGAAGAATCGCGACGGTGCGGACCAGGTGGCCGCCGCGGTGCGCGAGCGGGGCGGGGAGGCCGTGGTGGTGCTGGGCGATCTGGGCGTGGCCGAGATGCCGGCGCGGGTGGTGGCGGACGCGGTCGCGGCGCTGGGCGGGCTCGACGTGCTGGTCGCCAATGCCGGCTTCGCCGACAAGACCCCCTTCGCGGCGCTGACCGACGAGGCCTTCCAGAAGAGCCACGACGCCATGCCCTTCGCGCTGCTGCGCCTGGCGCGCGCGGCGAAGCCCGCGCTGCTGGCGGGCGAGGCGCCGCGGCTGGTCGCCGTCTCCTCCTTCGTCGCGCATCTGTTCCGCACGGACACGACGCTGTTCCCCGCTTCCGCCGCCGCCAAGGCGGCGATCGAGGCGCTGGTGCGCGCGCTGGCGCTGGAATGGGCGCCCGCCATCGCGGTGAACGCGGTGGTGCCGGGTTATACGCGCAAGGACCCCGGCGCGCATGCCGCGCTGTCCGACCAGCAATGGGCGGACATCATCGGCCGCATCCCGATGCAGCGGCTGGGCACGCCGGACGACGTGGCGGCGGCGATCGCCTTCTTCGCCTCGCCCGCCGCGGGCTATGTCACCGGCCAGTGCCTGCATGTGAGCGGTGGGATCGTGATGTGACGTGAAGGGGGCGGTTATGCCCCCACCCCGGCCCTCCCCCGCTTCGCAGGGGAGGGAGTAGCGCCGCAAGGTTGCGGCTGCGTCCGGCGTTTGAGGGCGTACTAATGCCCGCCGGTCATCTCCACCAATTCCACCAGAATACCCGCCGTGCTCGCGGGGTCGAGGAAGGCGATCTTGTGGCCGCCATGCCCCGGGCGCGGCACCTCGTCACGCAGCTTGACACCCTTGGCGCGCAGCTCGTCGAGCGCGCCCACGATGTCATCCACCTCCAGGCAGATGTGATAGAGACCTTCGCCCCGCTCGCGGATCCATTCGGCCGTCTTGCTCGTCTCGGTCTTCGGCTCCAGCAGTTCCAGCGCGCTTTCGCCGATCGGCAGCATGGCGAGCCGGATGCCGGCGGCCGGCATCGTCTCCTCGTAGTCGCAGGGGATGCCGAGGGTCGCGAAGGTGCTTCGCGCGGCGTCCAGATCCTTCACCGCGATCGCGACGTGCTCGATCCGCTTGATGCGCATGGGGCGTGTCCTCTGTGTCCGGGGACCCGAGCCTAGCACGCGCGCCGCGGCCGGCCATGCGGTTGTGAAGCGTTTCATCGCGGCGGGCCGGTGCCGCGCGCAACGTGTGCTCACGCAAGGCGGCTTCCCCCCAACTCCCCCAGCCGCCGTCCCGGTCCCACCCCAGGGAAGCGTCCCCTTCGTCACCGGCCCCCGGTGACCCCCG
>JAYRQX010000852.1:0-2843 GCA_041910415.1 Acetobacteraceae bacterium
CAGCACGTTCCTGACGGCCTGGGGCAGCACGACATAGGCCATGGTCTGCCCGCGCGTCAGGCCGGTGGAGCGCGCGGCCTCGACCTGGCCGCGGGGGATGCTCTCGATGCCCGCGCGCAGGATTTCTCCGTAATAGGCGCCGGTGTTGAGGAAGAAACCCAGGGCGACCGCGCCCCAGGCGCCGACATCGAGCCCCAGGAAGGGCAGACCGGCGAAGATGAAGATGAGCAGCACCAGCGGCGGCAGGGCGCGGAAGGTGTCGACCCAGGCGCGCAGCGGCCAGCGCACCAGCGGGTGGTGCACGGTGGAGAGCACCGCGAGGAGGATGCCGCCGATCATCCCGAGCGGCACGACGATCGCCGAGAGCAGGATCGTCTGCCAGAATCCCTGGATCAGGATCGGCGAGGCGTCCCGCATGATGTCGAGGCTGAAGAAGGCGTCGAGGAAATCCTGCATACCGCGCCTCCTACCGCTTCCACGCGAAGCGCGATTCGACCCAGCGGCCGACGATCACGAAGGGGAGGAACAGCACCAGGTAGGCGATGGCCCCGAGCGTCAGGGGCGAGGGATTGAACGAGAACGATACGCCCGCATTCGCCGCCCCCAGGATATCCGGCACCGCCACGACGGAGGCGAGCGCCGTGCCCTTGGTGATGGCGATGGTACGGTTGGTCAGCGGCGGGATGGTGAGCCTCAGCGCCTGCGGCAGCACGACCCAGCCGAGCGTCTGCAGGAAGCCGAGGCCCGTGGAGCGCGCCGCTTCCCACTGCCCCCGGGGCACCGAGGTGATGCCGGCCCAGAAGATTTCCTCGGAGAACGCCATCAGCACCAGCGTGAGCGCGAGCCAGGAGGCCGCGAAGCCCGAAAGCTCCACCCCCGCATTGGGCAGGCCGAAGAAGAGCAGCACGATGATGACGAGCGGCGGCAGGGCGCGGAACAGATCCACGATGAAGATGATCAGCCAGTTCAGCGGCCGGATGCCGAAGGCGCGGATCACCGCAAGCCCGATGCCCGCCGCGAGTCCCGCGACGATGATGAGCACGGCGAGCTCGATGGTCAGGAAGAAGCCCTCGACGATCTTGGGCAGGTACTGCGCCATGACGCGCGCATTGAAGAAGCTGTCGGTGAAGCGATCCCAGTTCGTCATGGTACGGCATCCGCCCCGGCGCGCCGCGTCGATGGACGGGTTGACCGCGGATTCACCTTCGGTGCCGATGGGTGGTTGCAGCACAGGGATGGCGCGGTACATGTGTGGTCAGGAGACCCGTGGAGACCCCACCGATGCGACGCCTGCGATGGATGACCCTGCCGGCCCTGGCGCTGCTGCTGGCCGCGGCTGGCCAGCCGGAACCCCCCGAGGCCGAGCGCTTCGTCGCCGGCCGCCGTTCCGGGCTGGTGAATGACGGCGCGGATGGCTGCTGGCTGTGGGTCGGTGGCATCAACCAGGGCATCCGCGACATGCGCGCGACCTGGACCGGCGGCTGCGAGGATGGCCGCGCTTCCGGCAAGGGCCGCTCCGAGATTACCTGGCGCGATGGCGACCTGGCGCGGTCCATGATCTACGAAGGCGTGCTCCAGCGTGGCCGCGCGGAGGGGCAGGGGCGCCTGACCCACACGACCAATGGCCGCGTCGTCGCGATGGAGAGCGGCGAATACCGCGACGACCGCTTCGTCGGCGGCCGCTTCGAGGTGCCGGGCCGGGTCATCTATGAAGGCGGCTGGGGCCTCCAGGGGCCGCAGGGCCAGGGGCGGGTGGTCATCCAGGGCCGCCGCTTCGAGGGCGAATGGCAGGCCGGCTGCCTGCGCGTGCAGAACAACTGGATCAGCTTCACGCGGCCGCCGCAGGAATGCGAGGGTGCGCCGACCTAGCTTCTTGGCCCTCGGATGCCGGGCGGGCGCATCCGCGTCCTTGGCTTTTGCCGGACTGCCGGCGGATCGGCGCAGCCGACCGCACACGGATCGGCGTAGCCGACCGTGAGCGGGCCGCGTTCGCGGCCTCAGCTCGCTGCGCGCGCTGCTCGGCTGCATGTGGGGTACGCGCATCAGTGCCGCTCGATCTGGCCGATGAAGGCCCGGGTGCGTTCGTGCTGCGGGTCGGCGAAGATCTCGGCGGGCGAGCCCTCCTCCACGATCATCCCGTCGGCCATGAAGACCACGCGGTCGGCGGCGGCCCGCGCAAAAGCCATCTCATGGCTGACCACGACCATGGTCATGCCGTCCTCGCGCAACTCGCGCATCACCTGGAGCACGCCGCCCACCAGTTCCGGGTCGAGCGCCGAGGTCGGCTCGTCGAACAGCATCACGCGCGGTTCGAGGGCGATGGCGCGCGCGATGGCGACGCGCTGCTGCTGCCCGCCGGAGAGCTGCAGCGGATAATGGTCCGCGCGGTCGGCCAGGTGCACGCGCTCCAGCGCCGCGCGGGCGCGCTTCTCGGCCTCGTCGCGGCCAAGCCCCAGCACCTTGCGCAGCGCGAGGGCGACGTTCCCGAGCGCGGTCATGTGCGGGTAGAGGTTGAAGCTCTGGAACACCATGCCGATGCGCTGGCGCGCCTTGTTGATGTCGGTCCTGGGCGAGAGCATGTCGATGCCGTCCACCGTGATGGTGCCGGATGACGGTTCCTCCAGCCGGTTCAGGCAGCGCAGCAGGGTGGACTTGCCGGAGCCCGAGGGGTCGATGACGAAGACGAGTTCGCGCTCGGCGACCGCAAGGTCCACGCCTTTGAGGACGTGGAGCTGCCCGAAATGCTTGTGGATGCCGCGCGCGGCGACGATGGGCTCAGGCATGCAGGACCAACCCCAGGAGAATCGGCCCGTGGCACACGACGGGCCGGGGGCGCGCATGCG
>JAYRQX010000853.1:0-6476 GCA_041910415.1 Acetobacteraceae bacterium
CCCCGCAGCGGGCTGGGAGCGCACAGCGCGACCGCGCCCAAACCAACCGCTGCCGCCTATGTGCCCGTGCACGGCGCGCAAGCCAAGGCCGCGGATGCGGCCGCCCGGCGCATGAGGGTCGGCAAAGATGAATACCAACGGTCGAAGCATTCGGCCGTTGATATCAGAAGATGACGACCGAGCGGATGCTCTCGCCCTTCTCCATCAGCTCGAAGCCGTGATTGATCTCATCGAGCGGCATGACATGGGTGATCAGCGGATCGATCTGGATCTTCCCCTCCATGTACCAGTCCACGATCTTCGGTACATCCGTGCGCCCGCGCGCGCCGCCGAAGGCCGTGCCTTTCCAGACGCGGCCGGTGACGAGCTGGAAGGGGCGCGTCGCGATTTCCTGCCCGGCGCCGGCGACGCCGATGATGATGCTCTCGCCCCAGCCGCGATGACAGCATTCGAGCGCCTGGCGCATCACCTTCACATTGCCGATGCATTCGAAGGAGAAATCGGCGCCGCCGCCCGTGAGGTCCACGATGGCCTGCACGACCTTGTCCTCGCCGACCTCGCGCGGATTGATGAAGTCGGTCATGCCGAATTGCCGCGCCATCGCCTGGCGGCCCGGATTGAGGTCGATGCCGATGATCCTGTCGGCGCCGGCGATGCGGGCACCCTGGATCACGTTGAGCCCGATGCCGCCCAGACCGAACACCGCGACATTGGCGCCGGGCCAGACCTTGGCCGTGTTGATGACGGCGCCGACGCCGGTCGTGACGCCGCAGCCGATGTAGCAGATTTTTTCAAACGGCGCGTCCTCGCGGACCTTCGCCAAGGCGATCTCCGGCAGCACGGTGAAATTCGCGAAGGTGGAGCAGCCCATGTAGTGCATGACCTGCGTGCCGCTGCACGAGAAGCGGCTGCTGCCGTCCGGCATCACGCCCTTGCCCTGCGTCGCGCGAATGGCGGTGCAGAGATTCGAGCGGCGCGACAGGCAGGTTTTGCACTGCCGGCATTCCGGCGTGTAGAGCGGGATGACGTGATCGCCCGGCTTCACGGATGTGACGCCCGCGCCAACCTCGCGCACGATGCCCGCGCCTTCATGTCCCAGGATTGCCGGGAACAGACCTTCGGGGTCCGCACCGGACAGCGTGTACTGGTCCGTATGGCAGATGCCTGTTGCCTTCACCTCGACCAGCACCTCGCCGGCCCTCGGGCCCTCGATGTCCACGGTCTCGATCGTCAGCGGCTTGCCGGCAGCCCAGGCGACGGCGGCGCGTGTCTTCATCTCGATGGAATCCCCAAGCAGGTGGCAGGCGCGATAGGAGGCCGAACGGCTCGGCGCTGTCTAGCGCAGCCCGTCCAGCCAGCGCGCGATGCCCGTGATCTGCGCGTCCTGGTGCTGCTGGCCCATCAGCTGCACGCCGACGGGCATGCCGTCCACAGCCAGGACAGGTACGGTGACGACGGGCGCGTAGAGCATCGAGGATGGGCCGTTGAAGACGAAGTCTCCAGTAGGGCGCGCGGCGAGCGGCTTGCCGGGCTCGTCGCCCGACCAGAAGGGCGCGGGACCCGGGCAGGAGAGCGAGATCACCGCATCGGCCATCGGCGCGATGGCGCGGTGTTTCAGCTGCGCTTCCTCCCGCACCAGGATGGCGTTGCGGTAGTCCTGCGGCGTCATCGCCTCGGCCTTCAGCAGCACACCCCTGGCACGCTCGCTCATGCCGTCGGGGAAATTGTCGAGGATGCCGCGCTGGTACCAGCGATTCTCCCAGGAGGTGATGGACCCGCAGGTCGCGCGCGCGGTGGCGATGCCGCGCTCGAAGGCTTCGATCCAGGCATGGTCGCCGCGGCGGAGGATCTGCACACCCTGCGCGGCGATGCGCTCCAGCAGCCCCTCGAAGGCTGCCTTGCTCGCGCCATCCAGCGCGACCCAGCCTTCGGTCTCCATGACGATCAGGCGCTCGGGCTTGCGCAACGCCGGCGTCGTATCCGGCCCGAACAGGCCGAGGCAGCCGCGGTCGCCGCCCGCACGCCGGGAAATCTCGATGGCGACCTGCCACATGTCCTCGAGCGAGCCGGCATGCGGCCCATGCGTGCTCATGCTGGTGGATTGCCGCTCGCCGCGGTTGATGCCGCCCTGGGTCGGCTTCAGCGCGTAGTTCCCGCAATAGGCCGCGGGGCGGATGATCGATCCGCCGACCTGCGTGCCGATCGCCGCCGGCATCATCCTGGCGGCGACCGCGGCGGCGGAGCCCGAGGACGAGCCGCCCGGCGTGCGGCGGGGATCGAAGGGATTGGTCGTGGGCCCCGGATGCGATCCGCCGAGTTCCGCCGTCACGGTCTTGGCCAGGATGATCGCGCCCGCCTGGCGCAGCGCCCAGACGGCGGCGTTGTCGCGCTTGGGGAAATTCCCCTTGAAGGCGGCGCAGCCGAGCTCGGTCGGCATGTCCTTGGTCTCGAGCAGGTCCTTGATGCCGATGGGCATGCCGTCGATGGGCGAGAGCGGCGTGCCCCCCTTCCAGCGCGCGGTGCTGGCATCCGCGGCCGCGCGGGCGCCGGCCTCGTTCACCGACGGCAGCGCCTTCACCACGGGCTCGCGCTCCGCGATCGTCGCCAGGCATCGCTCAAGATAGGCGCGCGGGCTGTCCGTGCCGTCGCGGAATTGCGGCGCGTGGTCGAACCAGGTCAGCGCACGGAAGGTCTTGGGGTCGTAGGCCATGCTCTCGGGCTCCCTCTCTCGGGACGATCCTGCGCCCGACCGCCGCGCCTGCCCAGCGGGGTTGAAAGCCGACCCATGCGGGGGGACACTCCGCGCCTGCCCGCAACGACCGCGAGAGACCATGGACGCCCCCGCCTCCTCCGCCCTGACGACCGCCCAGCTGACCCAGGCCCGCTACGGCACCGCGCCCGCCCTGCCGCCGGGGCCGTCCAACGACGTGATCCGCCTGCTGCTGGGCCACCGCTCGATCCGCGGCTACCTGCCGGACGCGCTGCCGCCGGGCACCGTCGAGACGCTGATCGCCGCCGCCTCCTCGGCGCCCACATCGTCCAACCTGCAATCCTGGTCGGTGATCGCGGTCGAGGACCCCGAGCGCAAAGCGCGGCTCTCCGTTCTTTCGGCCAACCAGGCCTTCATCCGCCAGGCGCCGCTCTTCCTGTGCTTCTGCGCCGATCTCTCGCGCAAGGCGCGCGTCGGCGAGCAGTTCGACATCCCGATGGAGGCGCTGCCGTACACGGAAAGCTTCCTCGTCGCCGCGGTGGATGCGGCGCTCGCCGCGCAGAACGCGCTGGTCGCGGCGGAATCGCTGGGGCTCGGCACCTGCTATGTCGGCTCGCTGCGCAACCTGGTGCTCGAGGTCGCGGCGGAACTCAAGCTGCCGCCGGGCTGCGTCGCGCTGTTCGGGCTCTCGGTCGGGTATATCGACCCGGCCGCCGACACCCAGACCAAGCCGCGCCTGCCGCAATCCGTCGTGCTGCATCGAGAGACCTACAGCGTCCGCGACGACAAGGCCGAGATCGCGCGCTACGACAACGACATGCTGGAATTCTCCCGCCGCAACGGCATGGGCGACGTCGCCTGGCTGTCGCGGCTCCGGACGCGCGTCGGCGCGGCCAAGGGGCTGTCGGGCCGCCACGTCATGCGGGAGTGGCTGAACAAGTTGGGCTTCCCGCTGAAGTAGCAGGGGGCTTGCCCTCAGCGGGGCGCGCGGGTAGGAAGCGCGCCTCCGCTGGAATGGGCGCGTAGCTCAGCGGGAGAGCGTCCCCCTGACACGGGGAAGGTCACAGGTTCAATCCCTGTCGCGCCCACCATCCCCCTGAATCACAACGGTGTTTCGGTCGTTTCGCAGCGCCCTGGCTTGACCGCGTGTGGCGTCGCGCGGAAGCTTGGCGTGGAGGATCCGTCCATGCCGTTCCGCCGTCGCGACATCGCGGCCGTCGCCGGTTCTGCGCTCGCCTCGCGCGGTGCCTTCGCGCAGGCCGCTTGGCCCAGCCAGCCCATCCGCCTCATCATCCCCTACCCGCCCGGTGGCGGCACCGACACGCTCGCGCGGCCCTGGGCGGAACGCATGCGCGCGCGCCTCGGCCAGCCCGTGGTCATCGAGAACCGCGGCGGGGCGGCGACCACGATCGGCATGGAAGCCGCGGCGCGCAGCCCGGCCGATGGCCAGACGCTCGTCATCAACGCCGACAACATCGCCTACTTCCCCTTCCTCTACCGCCGCATGCCCTACGACCTGTTCCGCGATTTCGCCCCCGTGGGCTACATGGCTGAGACGCCGCTGGTCGTCGCCGCCAACCCGGCCGTGCCGGCGCGAAGCTTGCGTGAGTTCGTGGCGCTGGTGCGCGCGAATCCCGATCGCTACTCCTTCGCCAATCCCTCCGTCGGATCGCCGCACCACCTGGGCTTCGAACTGCTGGCCAAGGAAGCGGGGCTGCGCATGGTGCAGGCGGAATACCGCGGCGGCGGCCCGGCGATGAACGACGTGCTGGCGGGCCATGTGAATCTCGGCGTGTTCAGCCTGGGCTCCGTCACCCAGCATTTCCAGGCCGGCACGCTGCGCCCCTATGCGGTGCTCTCGACCCGCCGCTCATCCGCCGCACCCGACGTGCCGACGACGGCCGAGGAAGGCCTGCCGCGCGTGGTCAATGCGCTGCGCTTCCTGCTCTTCGTGCCCGCCGGCACGCCGCAGGACATCGTCGCGCGGCTGCATGACGCGATGGTCGCGACGCTCGCCGAGCCCGCGCTCAGCGAGCAGTTGATCCGCGCCGGCTTCGAGCTGATCCCCTCGACCCCGCAGGAGGCGCTCGCCATGCTGCACGCGGAGCGCGACCGCTGGGCCGCAATCCTGCCCGCCCTGAACCTGCAACTGGATTGAGCCGACAGGCCGAATGGAGAGCCCCGCATGACCGGACGCCTGGACATCCCCGGCGACGCCCGCCGCGTGGTCGCCGCCGTGCAGCAGGGTGGCGTCGCGCTGATCCCGATGGATGTCGGCTATGCCGGCATCGGCGGCTGCCAGGATGCGCTGATGCGCCTGTTCCGCGCCAAGGGCCGCGGCGCGCACAAGCGCAACGCCATGCTCGGCAATCTCGAAATGCATGACGAGCTGCACATCCTCGATGCGCGCGGCCGCGACATGGTGCGCTGCCTGGTCGAGGACCACGACCTGCCCGTCGCCGTCGTCTCCGCCTTCCACGACCAGCACCCGCTGCTGCGCGCGCTGGGCGCGGAGGCGCTGGCGGCCAGCACCGATGGCGGCACGCTGGCGATGCTGCTGAACGCCGGCAACTTCCTGAAGGAGCTGACGCGCCAGGCGACCGCGGCGGGGCAGCCGCTGTTTGGCTCCTCCGCCAACCTCACCGGCACAGGGCCGCGTTTCCGCGCGACCGACGTGCAGCCGGAGATTCGCGCCGTCGCCGACGTGATCGTGGATTACGGCCTGCAGAAATTCCATCGCTACCGCCGCAGCTCGACCATGATCGACTTCCGCACCATGGAGGTCGTGCGCATCGGCAGCTGCTATGAGGTCATCACCGAGATTCTGCAGCGCCAGTTCGGCGTCGAGCTGCCGCCCGACCCGGGGCTGGATGCGCTGCCATCCGGCCATCTGAGGGAAGCGCAGCGCAACTACGCCTGAACGGCGCGGCGCTCAGCGCGCGATTGGCAGGATCGGCCGCAGCGCCGCTTCCAGCGCCGTCAGCGCAGTGCGGTCGCGAAGCGCGATCGCCAGCGTCCCATCGTGCTCCGTGACGTCCGCGACCGCGGCCAGCGCGGCGCGGTCCACGCGCGCGGCCAGCGCAGGTCCGAGCCAGATCCGGTGCCCCACGAATTTCAGCCGCTCGCGTATCCAGCGCGCACCCGGTGAGGCGTCGTGCAGGCCCATGCGCGCCTGCGCGGTCGTGCCGACGATCTCATAGGGCGTATGCTCATAATCCTCGGCGCGGTCGAAGAGCGGGATCCAGGCGCAATCGGCGAGCCAGCCCTGCATTGGCGCCGCGCCGGCGATCCAGTCGCAGAAGGCTCGCGCCACCTCCGGCCATGCCAGGCCCAACACCGCCTCGGCGTCCGCGCGCGCCTTGCACCACAGCGCCACATGCAGCACGCCATCGGCACCCAAGCCCGGTGCGTCGGTGCGGATGCTCGCCTGAAGGCTGAGGCCGGCGAGCGGCGCGACGGCGCCCGGAGATCCGATGCCGATGCGGATGGTCTGGAAGTTGGACGCCGGATCGAACAGCGCGGCCCAGGGCTTGGCGCCGATGGCGTCGGCCAGCGGCAAGGCATGCCGCGCCTTGGGCACGGAGAAGCTGGGCGTCATCTGCTTCTCGGTGGCGATCGTCACCTCCAGCCCCGCGCCCGTGCAGGCGGCCAGCACGCCTTCAAACAGCCGCCGGATCGCGGCGCGCGGCACGGCCCCGTCGTCCGTCAGGATCGCGACGGCGGTGTGCAGCGACGGCGCGTTCAGGCGCAGCAGCGCCTCGGCTTC
>JAYRQX010000854.1:0-5309 GCA_041910415.1 Acetobacteraceae bacterium
AATTGCGCGCGCGCTTCGAGGCCGTCCCCGGCGGCGCCAATGTCATCATGCGCCAGGACCTGCCGGAGACCGCGAACCTCACCGTCTCCCGCGCGCTGCGCGAGGTGCCGGGGGTGGTGGTGCAGGACTTCTTCGGCGCCAACGACCAGCCGCGCATCCAGATCCGCGGCTCCGGCCTGCAGCAGAACCCGGTCGAGCGCGGCGTCATCGTGATGCAGGACGGGCTGCCGCTGAACCGCGCCGACGGCTCCTACATCGTGGGCTTCGCCAACCCGAACCAGGCCGAGGCGATCGAGGTCTATCGCGGCTATACGGCCAACCGGCTGGGCGCCTCGGTGCTCGGTGGCGCACTGAACTTCGTCTCGCCCACCGGCTCCTCCATGCCCGGCAGCCGGCTCAGCCTGCTCGGCGGCAGCTTCGGCACCTTCGGCCTGTCGGGCGCGAGCGGCTTCGCCGGGCAGGGCTGGGACGCGACGCTGCGCGTCGATTACAACCGCCGCGACGGCTACCGCGAATACAATGCGTCGGAGCGGATCTCGGTCGGCGGCAATGTCGGCTACGTGGTGAACGACGATGTCCGCACCCGCCTCTTCTTCGGCTATACGCGGCTGGGCTTCGAGGTCGCCGGCCCGCTCAGCCAGGCGCAGATGGATGCCGATCCGCGGCAGGTCTCGCGCGGGCCCACGGTGACGGCGACGGGCGCGACGCTCAACCCGGGCCCGAATGTCGTGCGCGACCGCCCGCGGCGCGACGCGGAGCAGTATCTGATCGGCAGCCGCACCACCGCGATCTACGGCAGCCACCGGATCGACGGCGTCATCGGCTACACCTACACGGACGACACCTTCCGCTTCCCGATCTCGTCAGGCGTGCGCAGCACCGTGGGTGGCGACGTCACCGCCCTGCTGCGTTACGCCTACCAGCCGGGCGAGGGCGTGCTGCCCTTGTTCGAATCCACGGGGCAGATGACCGCGGGTTCGGCGGAGCGGCGCTATTCCGTCAACCAGGGCGGGCACACCGGCGCGCTGTTCGGGGCCAACAGCCTCAACGCCACCACGCTCTCCATGTTCTCGGGGTTCAACGTCCCGCTGCCCGCCGCCTTCTTCCTTTCGCCCTCGCTCTCCTACACCTATGCGACGCGCGACAATGCCGACAATTGGTCGGCGGCGCGGCGCCTCACCATCGCCTACAATCCTCGCGCTCCGTACGTGCTGCTGCCGAACGGCGCGGTCGCCGCGGGCAATACCAGCTACGGCCGCACCTATGACGGCTGGACGCCGGCCGTCGCGCTCAGCTACCGGCCCGTCACGACGCAGACGGCCTTCCTCGCGCTCAGCACCAGCTTCGAGCCGCCGACACATGACGATCTGCTCGCCCCGGTGAACGGCACGCCCAACAGCAGTGCCGGCCGGCCCAATCCGGCGCAGCCCGGCCTGGCCTCCACCGCCTTCGCCACGCCGGCCCTCCAGGCGCAGACCGCGACCACGCTGGAAGCCGGATGGCGCGGGCGGTATGAGCGCGTCTCCTGGGACGCCGTGGTCTATTATTCCTGGGTGTACAACGAGTTGCTCAGCCTGCGCGATTCCAGCGGCGCGCCGCTTGCCTCGCAGAACGCTGACCGCACGCGGCATTTCGGCATCGAACTCGCCGCCGGTGCGCGCATCACCGAACGCGTCATGGCGCGCATCGCCTACACCTACCAGGACTTCCGTTTCCAGAATGACCCCGTACGCGGCAACAACCTGCTGGGCGGTGCACCGCGGCATGTCATCGACGCGCAGCTTGCCGTGCAGGCGACCGATGCGTTGCGCCTGTCCGGCGGGGTGCGCTGGCTGGCGGCGCGCACGCCGGTGGACAACATGAACACGCTCTGGGCCCAGCCCTATGCCGTGCTGGATCTGCGCGCCGACTACCGCATCAACGAGAGGTTCTCGGTCTATGGCACGGTCACCAATGTCTTCGACAAGACCTATGCTGCCTCTACGCTGGTGGTGGATCAGGCGAGTCCCGGCCAGGCCGTGTTCCTGCCCGGGGATGGCCGCGCCTTCTATGCCGGGGTCACCACGCGCTTCTGATGACCATCGCGGCGCGGAGCCGACACTCGCGCCGCAAGGGGATCGTTCCATGCTCTCACGCCGCCTTCTGTTCGCCGCCGCCGCGCTGTCGGCGCCGCGCCTTGCCCGTGCCGCCGATCCGCTGGTGCTCTGGGGGCCGCCCGCCGCACCCTCGCTGGTGCTGCAGCGCATCGTCGCCGACGGCACGCTGCGCAACCTGGCGCCGGAGGTGACCTTCCGCGCGTGGCGCAACCCCGATGAGATGCGCGCCGGCATCGGTTCCGGCACCATGGGCGCGGTGGTGGTGCCGAGCTCGGTCGCGGCCAACCTGCACAACCGCGGCCTCGGGCTGCGGCTGGTCAACGTGCTGACCGACGGGCTGCTCACCATCGTCGCGCCGGCGGGGCAGTTGCACGATCTCGCGGGGCTGCGCGGCAAGCGCCTCGCCGTACCCTTCCGCAACGACATGCCGGACCTGATCCTGCGGCGGCTGCTCGCGGGCGCGGGCCTCGCCGCGGCCGATCTCACCATCGACTATTCCGGCACGCCGATCGAGGCCGTGCAGATGACGCTGCTCGGTCGTGTGAACGCCGCGCTGCTGAGCGAGCCCGCCACGACAGGCGCGGTGATGCGCTCCGCCGCCTTTGGCCGGCCACTGGACCGCGCGGTGGACACGCGCCTCGCCTGGCAGGCGCAGACCGGACGCGCTGCGCTGCCCCAGGCCGGGCTGATCGTGACCGACCGGCTGGCAGCGCAGATCGGAGAGCCTGCCATCGCACGCATCCAGCAGGCGCTGGAGGCAGCGCTGGCCGCCACGCTGGCCGATCCCGCCGCGGCGGCGCAATCGGCCGCGGCCCTGTTCGGCATGCCGGCGGATGTGATCGCTGCGTCGATCCCGCACAGCAACCTTGTCGTGCGCCCCGCGCGCGCGGCGCGCGCGGATCTCGAAGTGCTCTTCCGCTCGCTGATGGAGGAGGATGCGCGGCTGATCGGCGGCCGGCTGCCGGGGGACGGGTTCTACGCGTTGTGATGCCGGGCTATCTCCTGGCGGATGGCGCCGCCGGCACGTCCGGGCACCGGGGCCGGCAATGGAGGATTTTTGCGTGATGCGCGGCCTCGCCTGGGGCGGGCGATATCTCTGGTCGGGCTGGGCCGGCGCGGCGGGGTTGCTGTGCTTCGCCGCGCTCTGGCAGGCGGGACACGAGGCCTATGGCGCCTTCGTCCTGCCCGCGCCGCTGGAAACACTGGCCGCGGCACGTGCACTGGTCGGCGAACCCGCCTTCGCCGAGGCCGCGCGCGTCACCGCCTGGCGCGCCTTCGCGGGCTTCGCGCTCGCGGCCGGCATCGGCACGGCGGCGGGCGTTGCCGCGGGCTATTCCTTCGCGGCGATGCGGCTGCTGCGGCCGATGGTGACCGTGCTGCTCGGCGTGCCGCCGATCGCCTGGATCGTGCTGGCGCTGCTATGGTTCGGCGCGACGGGCGGCACCGCGGTGGTGACGGTGCTGGTCGCGGCGCTGCCCGTCTCCTTCATGGGCGGCGTGCAGGGCGTCGCGACGCGCGACCGGGCGCTCGACGACATGGCGCGGTCCTTCGGCGCGGGGCGCTGGACGCGCTTCCGCACGGTGACCGCTCCGCATCTCGTCTCCTACCTTTTCCCCGCCTGGACGACGACGGCGGGATCGGCCTGGAAAGTGACGGTGATGGCGGAGCTGCTGTCCAACACCGGCGGGCTGGGCGGGGAGCTGGCGACGGCGCGCACGCTGTTCGACATCCCGCGCGTCATGGCGCTGATCCTGATCGTCGTCGGCCTCGCCATCGTGACCGAATACGGCGTCATCCAGCCCCTCCGCGACCGGCTGGAACGCTGGCGTGAGGCCGGCCTGCCCTGGGGCGTGCACCGATGAGGATCGCGCTGGACGGCATCGGCCATGCCTATCTCGGCCGCACCGTGGTCGAGCGGTTCGACCTGGCCGTGGAGCCGGGTGAGGTGGTGGCGCTGGCGGGGCCTTCGGGCTGCGGCAAGACCACGGTGCTGCAGATCGCGGCCGATCTGGTGGCGCCGCTGCGCGGCCAGCTGCGCCGCTGCTATGCGCGCCACGCCGTGGTGTTCCAGGAGCCGCGCCTGCTGCCCTGGATGACGACGGCGGAGAATATCGGCTATGGCCTGCGGATCGCCGGGAAGCCGTGGCGGGAGGCGACAGCCCGCCGCGCAGCCGAGGTCGGGCTGCTGCCGAACGACCTCGCCAAGTATCCGGCGGAACTCTCGGGCGGCATGCGCCAGCGCGCGGCGGTGGCGCGCGCACTCGCGGTGGACCCCGAGATGATCTTTCTCGACGAGCCCTTCAGCGCCGTCGATGTCGGGCTGCGGCGCGACATGCAGGACCTGCTGATCGCGGCCGCCGCGCGCGAGGGCTTTTCGGCCCTCTTCGTCACCCATGACCTGTGGGAGGCGGCGCGGGTCGCGGATCGGCTGCTGTTGATGTCCTCCCGCGGCGGTGGGCGGGTGGTGGCGCACCGTGTCATTCCGGGTCGGCCTGGCGAGCGCAGCGACCGCGCCGTCTTCGACCTGGTCGAAGCCTGGTCCGCGCAGCCCGAATTCACGGAGTTGTTCGGTGGCCTGCGCATGGTGGCGCGATGAGGTGCGCGGCCGCCCATGGCGACGCCGCCGTCCATCCGCTGCTGGCGGAAGGGCTGATGCTGTTCTTCCCCGTCGCCGCACTGCATGCGGTGATCTCACCACTGCTGTGGATCGCCGCCTTCGGCTATGCGCCACCCTTCGCCGGCGCGGTGCCCGCGACGCAGTGGCATGCGCATGAAATGATCTTCGGCACCTATGGCGCGGCGCTGGCGGGGTTTCTCTGCTCGGCCATCCCGGAATGGACGGACACCGAACCGCGGCGCGGGCGTTTCCTGCTGCTGCTCCTGGCGCTGTGGCTGCCGGGCCGCGTGGTCGGGCTGCTCGGCATCGAGGCGCTGCTGCTGCCCGCCATGCTGACCGATTCCGCCTTCTGGGCGCTGCTGATCGCGGCAGTGGCGGTGCCTGTTCTCGCACGGCGGCGCGGCGGCTCCTTCCTCGCCTGGCTGTGCCTGCTCGCGGCCGCGCAGGCGGCGGTGAAGCTCGCCTGGTGGCTGGCCGAGGACGCGCTGGCCGCGCGGCTGCTGCTGGCCGCGCTGACCGTCTTCGTCGTGCTGCTCGCCCTGGCGCTGACGCGGATCGGTGTGGTGGTCATCAACCTGGCACTCGATCCGAGCGGT
>JAYRQX010000855.1:0-2614 GCA_041910415.1 Acetobacteraceae bacterium
GCGCCGGGCGCGTCGCGGCGCTGGCGCGGCTGGCGACCTGGCGCGACATCGGCGCGGCGACGGGGCCTCTGCTCGCCGGCGTGCTGCTGCCCATCGTGCCGACGGCGCCGCTTTATGCGGGGGCGGCGCTGGTCCTCGCCATTTCAGCGGTCGCGCTGCGGCGCTGAAGGCGGCATCATGCCGCCATGCAGCATGTGCCGCCGATGCTCACGACGCTCGTCGTGGCGCTCTCCCTTGCTCTGTTGTGCGGGCTGGCGGCGCGCGCGCTGAAGCTGCCGGCGCTGTTCGGCTACCTGGTCGCGGGCGTCGTCATCAGCCCGCACACGCCGGGCTTCGTGGCCGATGCGGCCTTCACCAGCGCCATGGCGGAACTCGGCGTCGCCCTGCTGCTGTTCGGCGTCGGGCTGCATTTCCAGCCGCGCGACCTGCTGGCGGTCTGGCGCATCGCGGTCCCCGGCGCCATCGCGCAGGTCGCGATCGGCACCGGCATCGGCGCCGGCGTCGGTGCGCTGGCCTTCGGCATCGGGCTCGGGCCGTCGCTGGTCTTCGGGCTGACGCTCGCCATCGCCTCCACCGCCGTCGCCACGCGGCTGATGGAGGAACGCGGGCAGCTCGGCGGCCCGGCGGGGCGGATCGCGCTCGGCTGGCTGGTGATGCAGGACCTGATCGTGGTGCTCGCCCTCGTGCTGGTGCCCGTCGCGGCCGGGGCGGGGCGCGAGGATCTCGGCCCCGCCTTGCTGCATGCGGTGCTCGAACTCGCGGTCTTCGTCGCGCTGATCGTGCTGGTCGGGCGGCGCGCCCTGCCCTGGGCGCTGGCGCGCGTGGCGCGCGCGGGGTCGCGGGAGCTGTTCACGCTCGGCGTCGTCGTCGTGGCCATCGGCGTCGCCTATGGCGCCTCGGCGATCTTCCACGTCTCCTTCGCGCTCGGCGCCTTCTTCGCCGGCGCGGTGCTGGGGGAGAGCGATCTCGGCAGCCAGGCCGCGGCGGAATCGATCGGGCTGCAACGGGTCTTCGCGGCGATTTTCTTCGTCAGTGTCGGCATGCTGATGGACCCGGTGGCGCTGACGGGCGCGCCCTGGGCGGCGATCGCCTCCCTCGCCGCGGTGCTGCTGGGCACGGGGGGTGCCACCTTCCTGCTGCTGCTGGCGCTGCGCGTGCAGGCGACGACGGCGGCGACGGTCGCCGCGGCGCTCGGGCAGATCGGCGAGTTCTCCTTCCTGCTCGGCGCCTTCGCCATCGCCCAGGGCATCCTGCCGCAGGCGGCGAGCGGCGCGATCCTGGCGGCCGCCTTCGGCGCCATCCTGCTGACGCCGCTGTCGGACCGGCTGTCGCGGGTGGTGGTGCGGCGGCTGCACGCCATCCCCGCCTGGCGGCGGTGGGAGGACGAGAATGCCGGCGGCCCGGTGCTGCCGCCGCCCGATGCCGACCTGCGGGACCACGCGATCATCGTGGGCCATGGCCGCGTCGGCAGCCTGGTGGCCGCCGCGCTGCGCCGGCACGGGCTGCCTTTCGTCGTCATCGAATCCGACCGCAACATGGCCGAACGCCTGTCGCGCGAGGGCGTGCCCGCCATCTGGGGCGATTCGACGCGGCCCGAGGTGCTGGAGGCCGCGCGCCCGGACGCCGCGAGGCTGCTCGTGCTCGCCCTGCCCGATGCCGAGGAGGCCAGGCAGGTGCTGGAGATCATCCGCGCCGCGAATCCGGCGATCCTGGCCGCCGCGCGGTCGCATGACGACAGCGAGACCACCTATCTGTCCGGCGTCGGCGTGGGCCTGGTCATCATGGGCGAGCGCGAGATCGCGCTGGGCATGGCCGACTATGCGATGCAGCGGCTCGGCATCAACGCCCGCCAGGCGCAGGCGACGGTGGACAGCCTGCGCGCGGCGCTGGAGGAGGAGGGAGCCTAGGAATCCGAAGGCCCGCCACCCCCTGGGGGAAGCGGGCCTTGGCGGGGCGGTTCGTGCCGCAACCCTGTCTTGGACTTTTCCTCGAACTCGTAGGCCTATTCACATCGGACGCATTGGTACGGTCAATCGGCCAGCCATGCGCCGCAACATGCCCTGGAATGGACTTCCCGATGCGCATCCTCGTGGTGAACGCCAACACGACCGACAGCGTCACGGACCGGATCGGCGCCGCGGCGCGGGCGGTTGCCGCGGAGTCCACGGAAATCAAGGCGGTGAGCGCCCCCTTCGGCCTGCCGCTCATCGTCAGCCGCGCCGACTGGCTGGCGGCGGGGCCGGCGACGCTGGCGGCGCTGGCCATGCGCCGCGGATCCTCTGACGCAGCTGTGATCGCCTGCTTCGGGGACCCCGGACTGGATGCGGCCAAGGAACTGTTCGAGGTGCCGGTCATCGGCATCAGCGAGGCCGCCTTCCACGCCGCCTGCATGCTGGGCCGCCGCTTCGGGGTGGTGAGCTTCACCACGGCGCTGAAGCCGATGTTCGAGGACTGCCTGGCCCATCACGGCCTGATGGCCCGCTGCGCCGGCTTCCGCATGGGCCCGGCCTTCGGCGGCGACCCGGGGACGGTCGCCGAGGAGCGGGCCGGGATGCTCTCGGCCCTGATCCGGGAGAGCGTGGAGCAGGACGGGGCGGAGGTGGTGATCCTGGCC
>JAYRQX010000856.1:0-4859 GCA_041910415.1 Acetobacteraceae bacterium
CCCTGCCCTCCCCCGCTTCGCAGGGGAGGGAGACGCTCCCTTCCCGGGAACATCGCGAACGGGGTGGGGCATTCACCCCTTCGCCACGCTCTCGTACACCATCATCCGGTGCCCCAGGTTGCGGAACTCCCCCGCCGGCGTCATGCCGATATCCGCCATCACCGCCAGCGACGAATCATTCGTCTCCCGCGCCACGGCGATGATCCGCGCGAGGCCCGCGCGATGCCCGAAGCCCAGCGCCGCTTTCGCCGCTTCCCGCGCCAGCCCCTTGCCGCGGCATTCCGGCCACAGCGCGTAGCGCAGCGCGACGCCGCGCCCGTCCGGCCGTTCCATGAAGCCGCAGATGCCCAGGAAATCGCCCGTCGCGGTCTCGTACACGCACCAGGTGCCGTAGCCGCGCACCTCCCAGAAGTCGATGTCGTCCTCCAGCTCCTCGCGCGCGCGCCCGGGCGCGCGGACGCCGTGCAGCATGAAGCCGAAGACGCGCTCATCCGCCTTCAGGCGGATGAGGTCGGGCAGGTTTTCCAGGCCTGGCGGCAGCAGCGTCAGCCGCTCCGTGCGCAGGATGCGCGAGGAGCGGAGCGCCTCATAACCCGCGCTCACCTGACGAGCGGCTTGTACTTGATCCGGTGCGGCTGGTCGGCCTGGGCGCCCAGGCGTCGCTTCTTGTCGGCCTCGTAGGCCTCGAAATTGCCCTCGAACCACTCGACATGGCTGTCGCCCTCGAAGGCCAGGATGTGCGTCGCCAGGCGGTCGAGGAACCAGCGGTCATGCGAGATGATGACCGCGCAGCCCGGGAATTCCATCAGCGCCTCTTCGAGCGAACGCAGCGTGTCCACGTCGAGGTCGTTGGTCGGTTCGTCCAGCAGGATCACGTTGTGCGGCTTCTTCAGCATCTTCGCGAGATGCACGCGGTTGCGCTCGCCGCCCGAGAGCACGCCCACCGGCTTCTGCTGATCCGCGCCCTTGAAGTTGAAGGCCGAGACATAGGCGCGCGAGGGAATGGAGCGCTTGCCGATGGTGATGAGGTCCTCGCCGCCGGAAATCTCCTGCCAGACGCTGTTCTTGTCGTTCAGGCTGTCGCGGCTCTGATCGACATAGCCGAGTTCCACCGTCTCGCCGACGCGGAGCTCGCCGACGTCAGGCGTCTCCGCGCCCGTGATCATCTTGAACAGCGTCGTCTTGCCCGCGCCGTTGGGCCCGATCACGCCGACGATGCCACCGGGCGGCAGCTTGAAGGACAGCCCCTCGATCAGCAGCCGGTCGCCATAGGCCTTGGACAGCCCCTCGGCCTCGATGACCGTGCGCCCCAGGCGCGGCGGCGTCGGGATGACGATCTCGGTCGGATCGGGCGAACGCTCCTGGCTTTTCGCCAGCAGTTCCTCATAGGCCTGGATGCGCGCCTTGCTCTTGGCCTGGCGCGCGGCGGGCGAACGGCCGATCCATTCCTGCTCCTCGGCCAGCTGGCGCTGGCGGGCGCTTTCCTCCTTCTCCTCCTGCGACAGGCGCTTGCGCTTGGCCTGCAGATAGGCGGAGTAGTTGCCCTCGTACGGAATGCCGCGGCCGCGATCGACCTCCAGGATCCAGCCGGTGACGTTGTCCAGGAAGTAGCGGTCGTGGGTCACGATCAGCACCGCGCCCTGGTAGTCGCGCAGCGTCTGCTCGAGCCAGGCCACGCTCTCGGCATCCAGGTGGTTGGTGGGTTCGTCCAGCAGCAGCAGGTCGGGCTTTTCCAGGAGCAGCCGGCACAGCGCGACACGGCGGCGCTCGCCGCCCGAAAGGTTCGTCACCGGGCTGTCGGCCGGCGGGCAGCGCAGCGCGTCGAGCGCGATGTCCACCGTGCGGTCCACCTCCCAGCCATTCGCCGCGTCGATCTTCTCCTGGAGTTCAGCCTGCTCCGCGAGAAGGGTGTTCATCTCCTCCTCGCTCATCTCCTCGGCGAAGCGCTCGGAAATCTCGTTGAAGCGCGCGAGCTGCTGCGACAGCTCCGCGAAGGCCGCGCGCACGTTCTCGCCCACCGTCAGGTCGGGGTCGAGCTGCGGCTCCTGCGGCAGATAGCCGACCTTGGCGCCCTCGGCCGCCCAGGCCTCGCCGCCGAACTCCTTGTCCTGGCCGGCCATGATGCGCATCAGCGTGGACTTGCCGGCGCCGTTCGGACCGAGCACGCCGATCTTCGCATCCGGCAGGAAGGACAGCGTGATGCCCTTGAAGATCTCCCGCCCGCCCGGATAGGCCTTGGTGAGGTTCTTCATCACATAGACGTACTGATACGCGGCCATCGTCGGGGGCACCTGAAGCTGGGGGATCGGCGGCGCCTTCTAGCCGCCAGGGCAGGCCGCCGCAACGCCGCCCCCGCGGCGGCGTTACGGCCATCCCACAGCGCAGGGCTGCTGCGCGTCGTCCTCCATCGCCACGCGGCCGCCCGCTTCGCGCCGCCGCGCTGCCAGCATGTCCGGAGACCTTCGCCACCCGATGCGCCGGCGTGTCCTGCTGACCCTGACCGGAACCCTGCTCTCCGCCTGCGGCCATCCCCGCGTGATGAGCGACGGCGACGATGCGCGCGGGCGCGTCATCCTGCTGCGCGGCCTCGTCAACATCTTCTCGACCGGCATGGATGCGCTGGCGGACCGGGTCGCGGCCGCGGGCTACGCGACCGAGGTGCACAACCACACCGCCTGGCGGGAGCTTGCCGATCGCTGCGTGTCCGATGCCCGGGCCGGCCAGTTGCCGCGGCCCTTCGCGGTCATCGGCCACTCGCTGGGTGCGGACAGCGCCATCGGCCTGACGGGGCTGGCGGGCCGGCTGGGCGTGCCGACCGACCTGCTCGTCACCTTCGATGCCGCCTGGGTCGGCACGGTCGCGCGCGGGCCTCGGCGCGTGCTGAACTTCCACACCATGCTCGACCCGCCCGCCTTTGCCCTGACACCGGAGCCCGGCTTCGACGGGGTGATCGAGAACGTGCCGATGGGCCCGGAAACGCGGCTCGACCATTTCACGATCGACGACAGCCCGATGCTGCATGCGCGCGTGGTGGCGGCGCTGAACGCGCTGCCCGGCGAGGCGCCGTTCAGCCAGCGCCCCAGACGCGGCGCGCGGTCTCAAGCATGATGTCGATCTTCCGCCACTGCTCGCTCTCCGACAGCATGTTGCCGGCGATGCCCGAGGCGAAGCCGCATTGCGGGGACAGCGCGACCTGGTCGAGATCGACGAAGCGCGCGGCGTCGTCCAATCGGCGCTGAAGATCCTCGACCGTCTCGACCGCGCCCGACTTGGTGGTGATGAGGCCGAGCACGACCATGCGGCCCCGGGGCAGGAAGCGCAGCGGCTCGAACCCGCCGGCGCGGCTGGTGTCGTATTCCAGCAGCAGGCGGTCGAACGCCAGTCCGCCGAGCACCGCTTCGGCGATGGCGTCGTAGCTGCCCTCGCGATGCCACATGCTGGCGCGGTTGCCGCGGCAGATGTGCAGCCCGGTGACGGCGCGGTCCTTCAGCCCCGCGATGACGGCGTTGTCGGCGGCGACGGCACGGCGGAGATTCGTCAACGGGTCCTCGCCGCGCGCCCGCATGCGCTCCAGCGTCACCGGGTCCACATAGCCGGTGTAGCTGGGCTCATCGAGCTGGATGAAGGCACAGCCGGCATCGGCCAGGTCCTCCACCATGCGGCGGTGGATGGCGACGACATCGGCGAGGAATTCATCCGAATTCGCATAGTGCGGCGCGGAGCCCGCGATGTCGCACATCTGGCAGACGCGATCCGGCCCCATCAGCGTGATTTTTGTTGGTGTGCCCGCGATGGATTTCAGGAAGGCGTGTTCCCTTGACGGAAAGCTCTCGACCAGACGCAGTCTTCCCGTCGCTGGCGTCTGCGCGGAGACCACGGTGTCGAGGCCACGCGCATTCGGGCGCTCGCCCTCCCCCATGTTCGACGGATGCTTCAGGAAGCTGACCCAGGTGCCGGGCCAGAGGTCCCAATTCTCGACCTCGGAAAAACTCACCTGCCAGTTCAGGCGGCGATATTCGCCATCCGTCACGAAGGGCATGCCGTGCGCGACCTGCTTCGCGACCACGTCGCGGATGGCCTCGTCCTGCGTCGCGGCCAGCGCCGCCATCGGCAGCTCGCCGCGCGCATGACGCAGGAAGTCCTGCTTCAGCGATTCGGGGCGGAGGAAGGAGCCGACCTGATCGACGCGCGCGCGGCGCAGGGCGTCCAGGGTCATCGCGTCACACCGATCGCGTGATGCCGCCATCGATGCGGATGTTCTGGCCCGTGATGTAGCCGCCGCGCTCCGACGCCAGCAGGGCGATGAGCTCGGCGACCTCCGCCACCGTGCCGTAGCGGCCCATGGGAATGCGCTCCTTGAAGGCGGGCCTTTCCGGCAGGCTGTCGATGAAGCCGGGCAGCACGTTGTTCATGCGGATGTTCTCCGCGGCGTAGCGGTCCGCGAACAGCTTCGCGAAAGCTGCGAGGCCCGCGCGGAAGACACCGGAGGTCGGGAAGACCGGATCGGGCTCGAAGGCCGCGAAGGTCGAGATGTTGACGATGGCGCCGGATTTCTGCGCCTGCATGATGGGCGTGACGAGGCGCGTCGGGCGGACGGCACTGAGAAAATACACGTCCATGCCGCGGTGCCAGTCCTCGTCGGTCAGCTCGACGACCGGTGCGCGGGGGCCATGGCCGGCGCTGTTCACCAGCGCGTCCACCCGGCCCCATCTGGCCATGACCGCATCCACCAGGCGCTTGAGGTCGTCGTTGGACTGGTTGGAACCGGTGACGCCGATGCCGCCGAGTTCCTTTGCGAGTGCCTCGCCCTTGCCCGAGGAGGAGAGGATACCGACGCGGAAGCCGTCGGCGGCGAGCCG
>JAYRQX010000857.1:0-3105 GCA_041910415.1 Acetobacteraceae bacterium
GCGCAGGCTGCAGCAGGCGATCGCGCTGATGGACCCGGAGGCGAGCGGGCCGAGCGAGGTTGAAGCCGTCGCGCGGAAGGTGGGCCTCTCGGAGCGCCAGTTCCACCGCCTCTTCACGCGCGAGCTCGGCATCGGGCCGAGCCGCTTCCGCCTGCAACTCCGCCTGGAACACGCGCATCAGCTGCTGGCGCAGGGCGATGTCTCGGTGGCCGAGGCGGTCGCGGCGGCGGGTTTCCGGTCGCGCTCCTATTTCTCCCGCGCCTACCGTGCCCGCTTCGGACATCCGCCGCGCCAGGACCGCCGCTGAGCTTTTGTCCGATCGGGGCACGTCAAGCGCCGATCCCGGCGCCTGACGCCGCACGTGCCCGGCCTAGCCTCATCGCGAACGAAGCGGCCAGGACGCAAGATGAACCAGATCGCCAACACCCCGCGCCTCCGCCATGTCGCGCATGTCTGGGTGCCGATGCCCGATGGCGTGCGCCTTTCCGCCTCGCTCTGGCTGCCGCTGGATTGCGACACGCAGAAATGCCCGGCGGTGCTGGAGTTCATCCCCTACCGCAAGCGCGACCACACCGCGACGCGCGACTGGGGCATCCACGGCTTCCTCGCCGAGCACGGCTTCGCCGGGGTGCGCGTGGACATGCGCGGCAGCGGCGATTCCGAAGGGCTGGACGACCAGGCGCAGGCCTATGACGACGCGGTCGCGATCCTCGCCTGGCTCGCCGCGCAGCCCTGGTGCGACGGCAGTCTCGGCATGATCGGCCTGTCCTGGGGCGGCATCAACGCGCTGCTCGCCGCCGAGCGAAAGCCACCCGGGCTGAAGGCCGTGGTCGCGACGGCGTTCTCCTACGACCGCTTCTCGGTCGGCATGGGCCGCAAGAACGGCGCCATCCTGAACGAGAATCTCGCCTGGGTCGCGGCCTGCACGGGCTTCACCTCCCGCCCGCCCGATCCCGCGTTGGTCGGCGAGGCGTGGCGGGAGACGTGGCTCGCGCGGCTGAACGCCATGACCGAGTACGCGGCGAGCAGCATCGGCAAGCAACGCCGCGACGCGGGCTGGGACAGGAACCGGCTGCACGACCCGAAGGCGATCGAGGCCGCCTTCTGCATGTTCTCCGGCCAGTCCGATTCCAACTACGCGCAGACATTGCCCTACCTGATGGAACACCTCGACGTGCCGCGCCGCGCGACGCTCGGCCCCTGGTGCCACAAATATCCGCACCAGGCGCAGCCCGGCCCGGCCATCGACTTCCTGGGCGAGGCCGTGGATTTCTTCGACCACCATCTGCGCGGCGGTCCGGCGCCGAAGGACCGCCCGGCCTTCATCGCCTTCATCTTCGAGGACGTGCCCGCGCGCGAATTCTATCCGACGGCGCCCGGCCGCTGGGTCGGGCTGGAAAGCTGGCCGCCGGCCAAGCCGCTCTTCCGGAGCTGGCACCTCGCCCAGAACCGGTTGCAGGAGGACGCGCCCGAAGCGGAGGCGCTGTCGCATTGCTCGCCGCAGACGGTGGGGCTTGCGTCCGGCGAGGTGATGCCCTGGTTCGCCTATGCGCCCGGCGCCGAATTGCCGGGTGACCAGCGCGGGGACGATGGCGGCTCGCTCTGCTTCGACACGGCGCCGCTGGAAGCGGATTGCGACACGCTCGGCGCGCCGGAGCTCGAGATCGAGCTCGAGGTGGACAGACCGACCGCCATCCTCGTCAGCCGGATCTGCGACGTGAAGCCGGACGGCACCTCCGTGCGCGCCAACCTCGGCATCCACAACCTCGCGCATCTCGAGGATTCCCGGCATCCGAAGGTGCTGGAACCCGGCAGGCGGCACAGGCTGCGGCTCAAGCTCGACATGCGCGGCTATCGGTTCAAGGCGGGGCATCGCATCCGGCTCGCGCTCTCCACCAGCTACTGGCCCATGGTCTGGCCGGCGCCGGAGCCGGTGACGATCACGGTTCATCTCGGCGCCAGCCGCCTGCACCTGCCGCTGTTGACGGAAGCCGTCACGCCGGAGGGCTGGAATCCCTTCGGCCCACCGCGGAGCGGACCGCTGCCGCCGCGCACGGAGGTGGCGCCGGTGCGTCGGGCGCGGCGCATCGAAACCGATGTTGCGGCACGCGAGACGGTGCTGACGATCGAGGAGGAGAACGGCGCCTACCGCATGGATGACATCGACTGGACCGTCGCTTCCTCGGCGCGTGAGACCTACCGCATCGCGCCCGACGATCCACTGGCGGCGAAGGTGGACATCGCGCTGCGCTGGAAATTCTCGCGCGGTGGCTGGAACGTGTCCACCGCGACGGACGTGACCATGACGCATGACCGCGATGCGCTCCATTGCCGTGTGCGCCTCACCGCGAGGGAGGGCGAGACGCAGGTGTTCGAGAGCGACAAGACCTGGTCCTTCCCGCGGGATCACCTGTGATGGCGCTGCCCGATCGCGTGCGCATCGTCATCGTCGGCGGCGGCGTCGTCGGCTGCTCGCTCGCCTATCACCTGGCGAAGCGCGGCGCCGGGGCGGATGTGCTGCTGCTGGAGCGGCACCGGCTGACGGCGGGCACGACCTGGCACGCCGCGGGCCTCGTCGGGCAGTTGCGCGCGACGCAGAACCTGACGCGCCTCGCGCAATACACGACCGGCCTCTATCGCGGGCTGGAGGCCGAGACGGGCCAGGCGACGGGATTCCGCGAAACCGGCTCGCTCGCCGTCGCGACGACCGAGGCGCGGTTCGAGGAACTGCGCCGCGGCGCCTCCATGGCGCGCCGCTTCGGGCTGGACGTGCAGGTGATGGGCGTGGCGGAAGCCGCGAAGATGTATCCCGTCATGGAAACGCGCGACGTGGTCGGTGCGGTCTATCTGCCGCGCGACGGCTATGTCAGCCCGATCGATGTGACGCAGGCGCTGGCCAAGGGCGCGCGCATGGGCGGCGTGCGGATCGAAGAAGGTGTTTCCGTCCACTCCATCCTCGCGGAGAACGGGCGCGCCACCGGCGTCATGACGGACCAGGGTCCCGTGCGCGCCGAGATCGTGGTGAATTGCGCGGGCCTCTGGGGCCACGCGCTCGCGGCCGCGGCCGGCGTCACGGTTCCCCTGCACGCGGCCGAGCATTTCTAC
>JAYRQX010000858.1:0-1976 GCA_041910415.1 Acetobacteraceae bacterium
CCACCAGGGGCGCATCGCCGAGCGGTAGCGGCCGTAACCGCCAAAAATCTCGTCCCCACCTTCCCCGCACAGCACGACCTTCACGCGCTTGCGCGCCTCGCGGGCCAGGAACCAGGTGGGGATGATCGCGTAGTCCGCGGCAGGGTCGTCCATGCAGGCGACGATCTCCGGCAGATGCCGCCAGACCATGTCCTGGGTGACGCTGACCCGGGCGTGCTCGGCGCCCGCGGCCTTGGCGAGCCGCGCGGCCTGCTCGCGTTCGTCCGCCGCGCCCGGCACGTCGAAGCCGGCGGTGAAGGCGAGCACCGGGCGCTCGTTGAGCTGCGCCATCATGGCGAGCACCGCCGCGCTGTCCGTGCCGCCCGACAGGAACAGCGCGTAGGGCACGTCGCTCCGCTGGTGCAGATCGACGCTCTCCCGCAGCGCGCCATCCAGCCGTGCGACGGCCTCCTCCTCCGTGATCGTCTCCGGCCCGCCTTCCGGCAGCGCGGCGCGGCGGTGGCGCTCGACGATGGCGCCGTCCGCGATGACGATGGTCTCGCCCGGCAGCACGCGGCGGATACTCTCGAAGATCGTGTCGGCGCCGGTCGTGAATTGCAGCTGCATCAGCTCGTCCACGGCGCGTGCGCGCAGCGTCGGTTTCGCCAGGCCCGCCGCGATCAGCGCCTGGGGTTCGGACGCGAAGGCGATGCCGTTCGGCGTCTCCGCGATGTAGAGCGGCTTGATCCCGAAGGGGTCGCGCGTCAGCACCACCTTCCGGCTCGCGCGGTCATGGATCGCCAGCGCGTACATGCCGCGCAAGCGGTCGGCATAGGTGACGCCGTCGCGGCGGAACAGGTGCAGCGGCGGCTCGCAATCGGATTGCGTCGCCACCTGCATCTGGTTCTCTGTTCGCAGCTCCCGGTAGTTGTAGACCTCGCCATTGGCGACCAGCGCCGCGGGACCCAGGAAGAGCGGTTGGTCGCCGGTCGCGAGGTCGATGATGGCGAGCCTGGTATGCGCCAGCGCGACATTGCCCGCGACATGATGGCCCGACCCATCCGGGCCGCGATGGGCGAGCGCCTGCGTCAGCGCCTCCAGCACGGTTGCCGGGGGCGTCTCGCCCGGCTTCAGGACAAGGCCGGCTATGCCGCACATCAGCGTGTCACCTCGTGCAGGAAGGCATTCCACTGCGCGACGACCGCGCGCTCGGAATATTCTTCCTCGAATCGCCTGCGGCCTGCTTCGGCCAGCGCGCGCGCCAACCCCTGCTCGCTCATCAGCCGGCGGATCGCCTCCGTCATCGCCGCGACATCGCCGCGCGGCACCAGCAGCGCATCCGACCCGTCGCGCACGATCTCCGCCGGGCCCTGCGCATCGGTCGTGATCAGCGGCACGCGGCTCGCCCAGGCTTCCGGCACCACATTGCCGAAGGGCTCATGGTCGGAAGGCACAATGGACATGTCGGCGGTGGCGCGCAGCGCCGCGCCATCCTCCCGCCAGCCCAGCATGTGCACGCGCTCGCCGAGCTTCAGCTCCGCGATCAGCGCCTTGATCTTCTCTTCCTCCGGCCCCTTGCCGGCGAGCAGCAGGTGCAGCGCCGGCACCCGCGCCACCGCCTGCAGCAGCATGGGAAAATTCTTGTTCTGATGCAGCCGGCCCATGGTGATCGCCAGCGGCACGCCCTCCGGCACGCCGAGTTCGGCGCGCGGCACCGGCGTCACCTCGCCGGGATCGTCGACAAAGTTCGGCACCCGCCGCGCGCGTTCCCGCGGCCAGCCCTGCGCCACGGCCCAGTCCACCAGGCCCTGCGTCGTGTAGGCGATGTGGTCCACGCCTTTGTAATACTTCAGCGAATAATAGCCGCCAGGCCGCCCGATCCGCACATAGGGGCCGTCGGGGATGTGCCGGTTGGCGCGGTTCATCCAGCCGATCACGACATCCGGCCTGAAGCGCCGCAGCACCAGCGCGAGCCGCGGCTTCGTCACGATGTCGAG
>JAYRQX010000859.1:0-2990 GCA_041910415.1 Acetobacteraceae bacterium
AAGCGCCAGCCGGAATCGACGAGGAAGACGCCGAGCGCGGCCGTGGTCGCGGGGGCCGAGCCCGAGATCGCGGAAAACACCGTCGCCGCCAGCACGCAGACCATGGCGAGCCCGCCCGTGCGGTGGCGCACCAGCGTGCCGGCGAAATCCACCAGGCGCTGCGACAGGCCGCCCGCCGTCATCAACTCGCCCGCCAGCATGAAGAGCGGGATCGCCAGCAGCGAGAATTGCTGCGAGCCGCTGATCAGGTTCATCGCCAGGAAGGCGGGCTCGATATCGCCCAGCACCAGCGCCGCCGTGACGGCCAGCGCGATGGCGATGGCGAAGGGAAAACCGAGTACCACCAGCCCCGCGAAGCCCGCGGTCAGGCAGAGCGAGATCACGCTCACGAGGCGTGGCTTTCGCCGGTGTGCGGCACACCGCCGGGCCGGACCACGCGTTCGAGGGCGAAGAGCGCCATCAGCGCGCCGGCGATGGGTGCCATCGCGTTCAGGATTTCGATGGGGTAGCCGATGGCGGCGGACACCGACCCTTCGGTGATCCCATAGAAGCGCCAGCCGGAATCGACGAGGAAGACGCCGAGCGCGCAGGTGACGGCATCGGTGGCCCGCTCGGTCCACAGCCGCACGCGCGCCGGCAGGGCATCCGGCAAGAGCGTCAGCCTGACATGCCAGCCTTCATGCACCCCAAGCGCGAGGCCCGCCAGCACGCTCCAGGAGAAGAACAGGACGGCGAGTTCCTCGCTCCAGGACGGCGTCGCGCCGAAGACATAGCGCAGCACCACCTGGTAGGTGATCAACAGCACCATCAGCACGCCGGCGAGCGCGATCGAGGCGCGCGTCAGGGCCGCCACGAAGGCGGCCAGGCGGCCCAGCGCGGCCGGCACCCTACTGAACCGCGGCCAGCGCGTCGCGGATGATGTCGGCGCCGATCTGGCCGCGGAAGCTCTCGTACATCGGCATCACGCCGCGGCGGAAGGCGGCCTTGTCCGGCACCTCGTTCACCTGCATCCCCCGGGCGCGGAGGTTGGTCAGGAAGCCGGCCGTCGCCTCGGCATTCTGCCGGCGCTGGATGCCCCGCGCCTCGGTCGCCGCCTCCTGCACCGCGGTCTTGAGGTCCGCGGGCAGGCGATCGAAGGTCCGCTTGGCCATGAGCAGGCCGATCATCGAGTAGATGTGGCCGGTCAGGGAGAGATAGCGCGTCACCTCGTAGTAGCGGTTCTGGTCGATGATCCCGAGCGGGATTTCGAGACCATCGATGGTGCCCTGCTGCACCGCCGTGAAGGTCTCGCCCCAGGCCATCGGCACGGCGTTGCCGCCGAGGCTGCGGTACATCTCGATGTAGATCGGGCTCTGCAGCACGCGGAACTTGACGCCGCGCAGGTCCTCCGGCCGCACGATCGGGCGGATGTTGTTGATCATGTGCCGGAACCCGCCCTCCATATAGGCGAGCGGGATGATGCCGCGGGTTTCCAGGCGCTGGCGGAGCTGGGCGCCGACCGGGCCGTCGAGCACGGCGTGCCCCTGCGCTTCCGAGGAAAACAGGAAGGGCATGTCGTTGACCTGGAAGGCGGGCTCGATCTGCGCGATCACCGCATTGGTGATGACGCCCATGTCCACGGTGCCGAGGCGCATGCCGTCCACCAGCGGCCGCTCGTCGCCGATGGCGCGGTTGGGGAAGAGCTGCACGTCCACGCGGTTGCCGACGCGCGCTTCCAGCGCCTTCTTGAACTCGCGCGCGCCGACCGCGTAGGGGTCCTGCGCGCCGTCGCCGCTGGTCCAGCCGATGCGCAGCACCGTCGGCGCCTGCGCGTGCAGCAGGGCGGGAGCGGAGAGCAGCGCGAGGGTTGCGGCGCCGAGGCCGCGGCGGGTCATTGTCATGGACGTTGTTCCTCCTGGCGCCGTGCGACCGGCGCGCTTCGCGTGGATGTATCAGCGGGCGGAAGCCCGGTGCAAGCGCCGCTCAGGCCGCCGCGCGCGCCGGCGCCGGCAGTGCGAACAGCCGCCCGTAACCGTCCACCGCGTCACCGATCCCCATCAGGCGCAGCCCATGCCAGGCGAAAACCTGGTTGGAGGTGATGACGGGCATCCCGCATTCCGCTTCCAGCGCGGCGATGACGGGCCCGGACCGGATCGCGGTGCAGGAGAGGAAGCACGCCTCCGCCGGCCCCGCCGCAGCCATCGCCGCGCGCGTGCGCGCGAGGATGTCGGCGGAAGGCACCCGCCCCATCTCCGCATTCGTGTTCAGCCCCCAATGGTCGCCGCCCACCGTGGTGACGCCGTGCGACGCCAGGAAGGCGATCTCGCGCGCATGCACGGCGGCGATGTAGGGCGTGACCAGCACGACGCGCCGCGCGCCCAGCACGGACAGCGCGGCAAGGATGCCGTCCGCCGTGGCGTAGGCCGGCAGGCCGGATGCCAGTTCGATCCGCGCCCGGATATCGTCGGCGGAATCCGGCGCGAAGGTGGATACCGCCGTGCAGTGGAAGCCGATCAGGTCCGGCTTCGCATCGCCCAGCAGCCGCGCCGCCGGTTCCAGCGCCTCGGTCATGGCGCGCAGCTGCGCCTCCGAGCTCCCGGTCAGCGGCAGCCGCGTGACGAGCGCGGAGACGCCCGCGGGCAGCATGGCGTGGATCTCGGGCTCGGCCACGGTATTGCCCGAGGGCACGATGACGCCGAGCCGCGCGCGGTCGCCATACTCCGGACTCATCGCATCGAGGCCCGCGCGGCCGCGAGCCAGGAGCGGTCGATATAGTCCTCCGCCCGCGTCCTCGCCCGCGACGGCAGCTCGCGGATGAGGGCAGAGGTCTCGATCAGCGCCTGCACGCCCTCCGCACTGGCTTCCGCGTCGCGCGGGAAGATTTCGGCCCGTGTGTACTCCTCCCAGGCGCGGTCGGCGTAGCGCTCCTCGATGCCGCTCTCCTGCATGGTGATGCGGTTGGACCCGGCGCGGTTGGCGTAGAACCAGTCATGCGCGCGGATGAAGCCGCG
>JAYRQX010000860.1:0-8954 GCA_041910415.1 Acetobacteraceae bacterium
CTTGATGCCGGTGACGCCGCAGATCGTGGCGGGCAGGCGGATCGATCCGCCGGTATCGGACCCCAGTGCAGCGAAGAAAAAACGCGCCGCGACGCCGGCGCCCGATCCGCTGGACGAGCCGCCGGTGCAATGGGGCAGGTTCCAGGGGTTGTGGCAGTGGCCGAAATGGGCGTTGTGCCCGGTCGGGTTCTGCGCGAACTCCGCCATGTTCAGCGTGCCCATGTCGATCGCGCCGGCATTGTCCAGGCGCTTGAGCACGGTCGCCGTCACCTTCGGCCGGAAGTCGCGGCGGATCTTCGACCCGCAGCTACTCACCTTGCCGGCGCGGTAGTACATGTCCTTGTGCATCATCGGCACGCCGGCCATCGGGCCGAGCAGCGCGCCCGAGGCGCGCGCCTTGTCCACCGCGGCGGCGGCTTCCAGCGCCTCGGTCCGGTCCAGGCGGATGACGGCATTCACCCGGCCGTCATGCGCCGCGATGCGCGCGAGGCAGGCTTCGACGAGCGCGACCGAGGTGACCTCGCCGCGCTTCACGGCGTCGGCGGCCTCGGTCATGGAAAGGCTGGTCGGGTCGCTCACGTCGCGGGCTCCTTCTCCTGGAGAAGGGCGGCTTCGAAGGAGGACGGCTCGTCCTCGAAGGCCAGCGTGCCGCGCAGCGCTTCAAGATCCCTGATCAGCTTCGGGATGTCGCCCAGGCCGTGCATCGCGGCCTCGTTCGGGCAGGCGATGCCGTTCCACCGGGCAATTGTCGCCTGAAGGCGCTCGGCGCTGTCGTGATCCATGGTCTCTCTCCCCAGCCGGAGCCGTTGCCGCGCACCAAACCGGCCGGCGGGTGTGATGTGCGCGCGGATGTGCAGTATACATGGCGTGCCGCCGCGCAAACCGACGTGGCGATGCAGGATCCGAGGATGGCGCAGACAACCCGCTACTACAACAACGTGCACATCGAGCGGCTGGACCCGATGTTCCGCCGGCCGCGCCCCGGCTGGGACGTCACGGCGACGGTGCATTACTACGACAACCCTGCCGATGCCGCAGCCAGGCTGACCCTTGTGGTCCCGCCTTCGAAGACCCCGGTGGCGGGTGAGATGATCTCCGCCGAGTTGCGCGAGGATTTCCGCGAGATGGTGACGACGATCATCATCGACCTCGGCGCACAGACCTTCGCCGCACCGGCCAACCCGAACCGGATCGGCCAGGCGGTGACGCCCGCGCGGCGCCGGCCCCCGGTGGCGTGGAGCCTGCGGAGCGCCGTGCTGCTGACGCTGCTGCACGAACTCCACCACGCCTACCAGGTCTGGAGCCATGGCGAGCGCTACAACGACGTCGCCGTTGCGGCGCGGCAAAGCGCTGCCGCCGAACGCGCGCGACGCACGCTGGGCCCGGGCGACGAGCCGGAACCCTATCCCGGCTACCGGCTCAACCGGCTGGAGACGGACGCCGAGGCGTATGCCGCGCGCAGGATCGTGGAACTGAAGGGCGCCATCGACGGCGGCGCCTATGACGACGTCCTGCCACCTGGCCTCCGCTGATCCTCCGCATTGCCCGGCCACCGCGCGCGTGGCAGCCTTGCCGCGAACGCGGATGAGGAAACGGGCCCGATGAAGGTGACGAAGGTCACGTGCCACCTGTTGCAGTCCAAGGTGGACCAGCCCTTCACCTCCGCGCGCGGCTGGCTCTACACGACGCGCTCCTCCTGCATCGTCGAGATCGAGACGGACGAGGGCATCACCGGCTGGGGCGAATGCTACGGGCCGGCGGCGGTGAACAAGACGCTGATCGAGACGCAATACGCGCCCCGCCTGATCGGCCGCGACCCCTTCGATGTCGAGGTGATCTGGGAAGACCTTTATAATCGTATCAAGGATTACGGCGCGCAGGGCTTTTCCATCACGGCGCTGTCGGGCGTGGATATCGCGCTGTGGGACATCATGGGCCGCGCCACGGGCAAGCCCATCCACAAGCTGATCGGCGGCGCCTACCGGAAGGAGTTGGTGGCCTACGCGACCGGCCTTTATTTCATCGACATGGACCGGCTGGTGGAAGAGGCGGTCGAGGAAGCGGTCGAGTACGCCGAACAGGGCTTCCGCGCCATCAAGATGAAGATCGGCCTCGGCGATCCGGCGCTCGACCTGAAGCGCGTGAAGGCGGTGCGGGAAGCCATCGGGCCGCGAGTAAAACTGGCCGTCGATGCGAACCACTGCTTCACCGTGCCGCAGGCGATCCAGCTCGGCCGCGCGATGGAACCGCTCGACCTCCTGTGGTTCGAGGAACCGGTCAGCCCCGAGGACCATGACGGCTATGCCCGGGTGACGCAGGCGCTCGACATGGCCGTCGCCGGCGGGGAGAACGATTTCACGCGCTGGGGCTTCCGCGACGTGATCGCGAAGAAGGCGATGGACATCGTGCAGCCCGATGTCTGTGCGGCCGGCGGCATCAGCGAGCTCCGAAAGATCGCGACGGTGGCATCGGCCTTCGGCGTGGAATGCGTGCCCCATGCCTGGGGCAGCGCCATCGGTCTCGCCGCGACGATCCAGTTCCTCGCCGCCCTGCCCGACCAGCCGCCGGCCTTCCGCCCGATGCCACCGATGCTGGAGTTCGAGCAGACGCCGAACCCGCTGCGCGATCATCTGGCAAAAAACCCGATCGTGCAGGTCAAGGGCCTGGTCGCGGTGCCCGATGGCCCGGGGCTCGGGATCGAGGTGGACCGCGACGTGCTGACGAAGTGGAAGGTCGCGTGATGAAGGTCGCGCTCACCGAACCGATCGAGCCGGCCGGCACCCGCATCCTCAGGGATGCCGGCTTCGAGATCATCGAGGGTGTCGGCGGCGACCAGAGCGCGGATGCCCTGCGCGTGCTCTGCCGCGATGCCAGCGCGGTCATCGTGCGTCAGAAGCTGCCGGAGGACATCGCGCGCGTGTCCCCGGAACTGCTGATCTGCGCGCGCTACGGCGTCGGCGTGGACCTGATCCCGGTGGAACACTGCACGCCCGAAGGCGTGCTCGTCACCAATGTGCCCGCCGCGAACGCCGATGCGGTGGCGGAATTCGTCGTCGCACAGATGCTCGGCGCCATGCGCAACGTGCAGGCGATGAGCGCGCGTCACCTGGCCGAAGGCTGGAAGCCCGCACGCGCCATGGCCGCGACGGCGATGGAACTGCGCGGGCGCACGATCGGCATCGTCGGTGTCGGCGCCATCGGCACGCGGCTCGCCGAGATCGCGCATCATGGCTTCCGCATGAAGGTGCTGGGCTTCCAGCGCCGGCGCGATGCGCTGCCGGATTTCGTGGACTATGCCGAGCTGTTCGACCTGTTCGCACGGAGCGACTTCATCGCGCTCTGCTGCCCGCTGACGGCCGCGACGAAGGGCCTGGCGTCCGCCGCGCTGATCGCGCGCATGAAGCCGGGCGCGTGGCTGTGCAACGTCTCGCGCGGCGCGGTGGTGGACGAGGACGCGCTGGTCGCAGCGCTGCGGGACAGACGCATCGGCGGCGCGGCGCTGGATGTCTATGCCGTGCAGCCGCTGGCCGCCGGGCATCCGCTGCGCGAACTCCCGAACACGGTGCTGACGCCGCATGTCGCGGGGCTGTCGCGCGAAAGCGCCGCCTATATGAGCCAGGTCGCGGCGGAGGAAGTGGTGCGCGTGCTGCGGGGCGAACGCCCGCGCAACCTGATCAATCCGGAAGCGCTGGAGGCGCATGCGGCGCGCCGGAAAGGCCTCGGGCTGTGAGGATTGCGCGCGTCCAGGCCAGCTGGGTCCAGGTGCCGATCCCGATCGAGCGGCAGCACCTCTCGGACTTCGGCAAGCAGCCCACCTTCGACAGCGTGATCGTGCGCATCGACACCGAATGCGGGATCACCGGCTGGGGCGAGGCCAAGGGCGGCGTCGCCAGCACCGCGGCCTGCGGCGGGCTTGCGGCCATCATCAACAGCGATTTTTCGTCCCTGCTGGTCGGTCAGGACCCGCGCGACATCTCTCGGCTGTGGGACACGCTCTACAATATGCCGCGCTCGGGCTTCGCCATCGCGGAAGGGCATGTCTTCCCGCAGCTCGGCCGGCGCGGCCTGTCCATCAGCGCGATTGCCGGCGTGGATATCGCGCTGTGGGATATCCTGGGCAAATCGTTGAACGCGCCGGTCTGGAGGCTGCTCGGCGGGAAGCGCGCGGACCGGATGCCGGCTTATGCCTCCGGCGGCTGGGCCAGCGCGGAGAAAATCGGCGAGCAGCTGCAGGGCTACATCGACAAGGGCGGCTTCCCAGCGGTGAAGATGCGCGTGGGCTCGATGGATGGTTCCGTCGCGCGATCCGCCGCTCGCGTGCGCGCCGCGCGCCAGGCGCTCGGCCCGGATGTGGGCCTCGCCGCCGATGCGCACGGCACCTGGACGGTCGCGGAGGCCAAGGCTTTCTGTCGCATGGTCGAAGACTGCGACCTGCTGTGGTTCGAGGAACCCGTCACCGCCGACGACAAGCAGGGCCAGGCAGAGGTGCGCCGCAGCAGCGCCGTCCCCATCAGCAGCGGGGAGAGCGAGTTCACCCGCCACGATTTCCGCGAGCTCGCGGAACTGCGTGCGGCCGATGTGCTGCAGCCGGACCTCGCCATATCAGGCGGGATCACCGAAGGCGTGCGCATCGGCGCCATCGCCAGCGCCTTCAACCTGCGCCTCGCGCCGCATCTCTGGTCCGGCGCGCCCGCCTTCGCGGCGGGGCTGCACCTTGCGGCCAGCAGCAGCGCCGGGTTCATCCTGGAATATTCGCTCGGCCACAACCCGATGCTGCATGATCTGATCGAGGAGTCCTTCCCGGTGAAGGACGGCTTCGTGGAGATCCCGGACCGACCCGGCCTCGGCATCACGATCGACGAGAAATTCCTGAAAACCTACGGACGCACGCCATGAAGATCCGCGACATCAAGGCCTATCCCACCTCCTTCGCCCTGGCCCCGAACAGCGGCCCGCGGCTTGGCATCGGCCAGGCCGTCAAGCGCGATGCGGTGATGGTGAAGGTCACGACCGAGGACGGGCTCGTCGGCTGGGGCGAAAGCCATCACGGCCGCGCGCACACCGCGATCGCCAAGCTGATCGAGACGACGCTCTCGCAGCTCATCATGGGCATGGACGCCCACGACACCACCGGCATCTGGAAGCGCATCTACCAGTATCAGCTCGCCAGCCACGGCATGGGCGCGGCCTGCGCCATGGCCATGTCGGGGATCGACATGGCGCTGTGGGACATCAAGGGCAAGGCGGTCGGCCTGCCGCTCTGCCGCCTGCTCGGCGGCGCGGTGCGGCCCGTGCCCGCCTATGCCGGCGGCGTCGCGCTCGGCTACCAGGAACCCGCGGCGCTGATCGACGAGGCGACGCCGCACATCCAGGCCGGCTACAAGGCGGTGAAGCTGCGCGTCGGCGACACCGTGCGCGACGACATCGCGCGCATGGAAGCCGTGCGCGACGCCTTCGGCAACGAGCTGACGATCCTGACCGACGCCAATATCGGCTACCGCATCGACCAGGTCCGCCAGGTGATGCCGGAGATGGATCGCCTCAACATCGGCTGGCTGGAAGAACCCTTCCCCGCCCACGACCACACCACCTATGCCCAGGCGCGCGGCTACGGATCGACCCCGCTCGCCGCCGGCGAGAACCACTTCACGCGCTTCGAGTTCACCCGCGTGCTGGAGGACGGCGTCATCACGATCTGGCAGCCGGATCTCTCGAAATGCGGCGGCATCACGGAGACGATGCGCATCGCGGCCATGGCGAGCGCCTACAAGATCCCGGTGAACCCGCATTCCTCGATGACCGGCGTGAACCAGGCGGCCTCGATCCACCTGCTCGCGGCCATCGAGAATGGCGGCTACTTCGAAGCGGACGTGTCCAAGGCCAACAAATTCCGCGACGAGCTCGGCAGCGAGCCGTGGAAGATCATGCAAGACGGCAACGTCATGCCGCTGGACAAGCCGGGCATCGGGGTCGAGGTGGACGAGGCCTTTCTGCATGCCCACCCCGCCATCGAAGGCCCCGGCTACGTGTAGCCATCACCATCAGCGGCAACGCCCGGAAGAGGCCGCCGCATCAACGGGAGACATCGTCCGATGAAGCGTTTTCTGTTCGCTGCGATCTGCCTGGTCGCGGCCGCCCTTCCGGCCCGCGCGCAGGATTTTCCCTCGCGCGACATCCGCCTGCTCTGCGGCTTCGCGCCGGGCGGGACCTGCGACCTGCTCAGCCGCTTCCTGGGCGAACACCTGACGCCCGTTCTCGGCCAGCGGGTGGTGGTGGAAAACCGCACCGGCGCCTCCGGCATGCTCGCCGCCGACACGGTCGCGAAATCCGCGCCGGATGGGCACACGGTCGTGCTCGCGACCATGGCGATGCACACCATCCTGCCGGTCATGCCCGGCGTGCGCATGCCCTTCGACGTGGACCGCGACCTGACGCCGATCGCGAACGTCGCCAACATCTACAACATCCTGGTGGCCAGCCCGAACGCGCCCTTCCAGGACATCCCCGGCCTCATCGCCTATGCGCGCGCCAATCCAGGCCGGCTCACCTATGCCAGCGCCGGCAATGGCAGCAGCCAGCATCTCTCGGCCGAGCTCTTCAAGCGCTTGGCCGGCATCGACATCCTGCACGTGCCCTATCGCGGCGGCGCGCCCGCGATCATCGACATCGCCGCCGGGCGCACGACGATGATGTTCGGCAACATGCCGGAGTTCCTCGGCCAGATCCGCGACGGCGGCCTGCGCCCTGTCGCCTTCGGCGCGCCGCGGCGCAGCCCGCTCTTCCCAGATCTGCCGCGGGTCAGCACCACCTTGCCGGATTTCCAGGTGCGGAACTGGTTCGGCATCGCGGGACCGGGCGCCCTGCCGCAGCCGGTGCTGGACCGCTGGCACGCCGCGCTCGCCCGCGTGATGGCAGACCCCACCTTCCAGCGCCGCATGGCCGAGAACGGCATGGAGATCATCTTCGGCAGCCAGCAGGAGTTCATCGCGACCATCGCGGAAGACCGCCGGCGCTGGGGCGCGGTGATTCGGGATGCGAACATCCGGGCCGACTGATCCGCCACCTATCGGTCTTGTCACTTGTCGCGACGGGCGGAGTTGCGCTTCGCTCGTCGTGACGGCCACGCAACGGCCGCGCCATCACGAGGGATTCGCCATGATGTCGCTTCGTACCACCATCCTCGCCGCGCTCTTCACCTCAGCCGTCGCGCTCGGTGCGCATGCGCAGGGCACGGCGACGCAATCCGCACCGGCCACGCCTTCGGCCCCCGCCGGCACCGCGACGAACACCGCACGGCAGCCGAGCGCCGCACAGCAGGCGCAGCAGGAGCGGATGCGGACCTGCAACGCAGAGGCCGGCACCCGCAATCTCCAGGGCGATGCGCGGCGCAGCTTCATGAGCGAGTGCCTGGCCGGCCGCATGCCGCCCGCCGCCGCGGCCGGCGCGCAGCCGAGCGCCGCGCAGCAGGCCCAGCAGAACCGCATGCGCGACTGCAATGCGCAGGCGGGCACCCGCAACCTGGCGGGTGAGGCGCGCCAGACCTTCATGGCGGGCTGCCTGCGCGGGAACTGAACGCCGGCGCCGGGGCGTCAGGCCTTCCCTGATGCCAGCGCCTCGGCGTGCTCCATCACTTCGCGGCCGCTCACGTTCCAGGCGGTGATGCCGCCCACCATCAGGCACTGCACCAGCCCCTCCGCCAGTTCCGGCAGCGTCAGGCCCTGGCGGAGGGCATTGCCGGCATGCACCTTCGCCCCGCGCGTCTGCCCGACCAGCACGTCGAGCAGGCAGAAGATCAGCTCCTTCGTCTTGAGGTCGAGCGCGCCGCCTTCCGCCCGGTCGCGCATGAGCGCCGCGCGCATCATGCCGTAGCCCGCGAAGGCCGCGGGGGCATGGCGGATCAGCGTATGGAAGGCGTCCGGCACGCGGCCCGTCGTCGCCTCGAAGCTCTCGATGCCAGCCCGGACGGCCTGGTCCGTGATGTCGGTCATGGGCGGTCTCCTGCGGGGATGGTCGAGCGTGGCACGGCCCCGTGCCCCTTGCCATGCGCGCGCGGCGCGGCATGGTGGCGCATCCCGGAGGAACACCCATGCCCAAGCTGACCGTGAACGGCTACGCCATCGACTATGCCGAGGAAGGCACGGGCGAGCCCGTCGTCTTCGTGCATGGCACGCTGAACGACCAGCGTTACTGGGCGCCGCAGATGAAGGCCTTCGGGGCCAAGTACCGCGCCATCGCCATCAGCCTGCGCCACTACTGGCCGGAGCAATGGGATGGCGTCGGCGACGACTTCAGGATGGACCAGCACATCGCCGACACCGCGGCCTTCTGCGCCGCGCTGAACGCCGGGCCGGTGCGCCTCGTCGGTCATTCGCGCGGCGGGCACATCGCCTTCCGCGTCGCGCACCTGCACCCGGACCTTCTCCGCGCGGTCGTGCTGGCCGAGCCGGGCGGAGAACTCGGCGAAAGCCTGGGCGGCAAGCCCGGCGCGCGTGGCCAGGCGACCGCCTTCGGGGAAGCCGCGACCATCCTGAAGACAGGCGACCGGGAAGGCGCACTCCGCCGCGTCGCGGAACACACCGGCGGCCCCGGCGCCTGGGAGACGCGTGCCCAGCCGCGCAAGGACATGAATCGCGACAACGTCATGACCCTGCTCGGCCAGATGGACGAGCGCCGCCGCCCCTATGCCCGCGTCGAGGCCGAGGCGATCCGCGCGCCGACGCTGCTGGTGGGCGGCGACCGCACCCTGCCGAGCTTCATCGCGAACATCGAGGCCATGGAAAAGACGATCAGGGGTGCGGAGCGCGTGACCATCGCCAACGCCGCCCATGCGATGAGCCAGGACAATCCCGCCCAGTTCAACGCGGCGGTGCTGGACTTCCTGGCGCGGCACTGACCGGCGCGTCGCACCAGGCGCGCCACATCGCACGCCACGCGGCTTCGAGGCCGCTTGCGTA
>JAYRQX010000861.1:0-1925 GCA_041910415.1 Acetobacteraceae bacterium
ACCGCTGGCTGTCGCACTCGGCCAGCCCGTGGTGATCGAGAACCGCCCGGGCGCGGGCGGGACCATCGGTGCCGATGCGGCGGCCAAGGCCGCGCCGGACGGCCACACCCTGCTGCTGATGTCCAACACCCACACGGCGAACGAGACGCTGCTGCCCCAGCGCCCCTACCAGCTGATGCGCGACCTCTGCGCGATCGCCTTCGTCAACATCGCCTACCACGTGCTGGCCGTGCATCCCTCGCTGCCCGCGCAGAATGTGCAGGAGCTGATCGCCTATGCGCGGAGCAATCCGGGGCGGCTCGACTACGCCTCCTCCGGCCCCGGCACGCCCTACCACATCGCCGGCGAGGTTTTCCGCGCCATGGCGGACATCGAGATCACGCATGTCCCCTTCCGCGGTTCCAACGAGGCGCGTACCGCGCTGATCGCGGGCCAGGTGCCGATGATGTTCGACGCCATCCCGACCATGGCGGAACAGGCGCGCGGCGGCCGCGTCCGCGCGCTGGCGACGACCGGCCCGCAGCGCAGCCCGCTGCTGCCGGATGTGCCGGCGGTGGCGGAGGTCCTGCCCGGCTACGAGGCCTCGATCTGGCTCGGCCTGATGGCGCCCGCCAACACGCCCGCCGCCATCCGCGATCGGCTGAACGCCGAGGTCAACCGCATCATGTCGCTGCCCGCGACGCGGGACGCGCAGCTGCGCGCCGGCGCGCAGACCCAGCCCATGACGATCGCGGAATTCGACGCCTTCCTGCGCACGGACATCACGCGCCAGGCGGAGTGGATCCGCATGGCGCGCATCCAGGCGGGGTGAGCGCATGGTCGCCTTCACGCTGAACGGCGCGGCGACGGCGCTGGACCTGCCCGGCGACGTGTCCGTTCTGCACGCGCTGCGCGGCCCGCTGGAACTTTCGGGGCCGCGCTTCGGCTGCGGTACGGAACAATGCGGCGCCTGCATGGTGCTGCTGGACGGCAGGCCAGCCTATTCCTGCACGCTGACCCTGGATGCGGTTTCCGGCCGCAGGGTCACCACCGTGGAAGGCATCGGCACGCCCGAAGCCCCGCACGCGCTGCAATCCGCGCTGCTGGCGGAACAGGCCGGGCAATGCGGCTTCTGCCTCTCCGGCATCATCGTCTCGGCCGCAGCGCTGCTGCGCGACAACCCGGCGCCGGACGAGGAAGCGGTGCGCGCCGCGCTCGATCCGCATCTCTGCCGCTGCGGCAGCCACCTCAGGATCATCCGCGCCGTGCTGCGTGCGGCGGATGCGATGCGGGAGGGCGCGCGATGAACCTCGCCTACATCCAGGCCACGGGCGCCGGCGACGGCAAGCCGATGCTCCCGGGCAGCCTGCACATCAACCGGCGCCTCGATGCCTGGCTGCGCTTCCACGCCGAAGGGGCGGTGACGATCACGCCGGGCAAGGTGGAACTCGGCCAGGGCATTCTGACCGCCCTGTCGCAGATCGCGGCGGACGAGCTCGACGTTTCGCTGGCGCGCGTGCGCGTGCAGTCGGCCTCCACGCCATCCAGCCCCAACGAGGCCGTCACCTCGGGAAGCCTCTCCGTGCAGGAAAGCGGCATGGCGCTGCGCCACGCCTGCGCCGATGCGCGCGCCATCTTTCTCAGCGTCATCGCCCAGAAGACCGGCGTGGCGCCCGAGGATATCCGCGTGGTGGATGGCGCCTTCATCGGCCCCGGCGGCACTCTCGGCTCCTACTGGGCGCTCGCCGAGGAGAAGCTGCTGGACTGCGAGGCGTCGCCCGATGCAAGGCCGAAGGCACCCGCCGACCGCCGGATCGCCGGAACATCCGCCCCGCGCATCGACCTGCCCGACAAGGTGTTTGGGCGCGCCCGCTTCGTGCACGACCTGCGCCTGCCGGGCATGCTGCACGCCCGGATGGTGCGCCCGCCCGCGCGCAAGGCGACGC
>JAYRQX010000862.1:0-5477 GCA_041910415.1 Acetobacteraceae bacterium
ATGTCAGCCAGCGGACATCGTGGCGGATCGCGGCCTCGATCGTGCGTCGCACCGCGCGGGCGCCTTCACGATGCCCGGCGATGCGCGGCAGGTGGCGCGAGGCCGCCCAACGGCCGTTGCCGTCCATGATGACGGCGACATGGGTTGGCACCGCGCCGGCGGGCGGCACCGGCTGCGACGTTGGGGCTGGCGCGGCGTCCGCCTGCCGGGTGATCGTCATGACCTGTCGAGGGCCTCAGACCTGCCGGATTTCCTTTTCCTTCTCGGCGAGGACCTCATCCACCTTCTTGGTGTAGGAATCCGTCAGCTTCTGCACCTCGTCGTGCCAGCGCTTGCCCTCGTCCTCGGCCACCTCGTGCTTCTTCTCCGCGGCCTTGACCTGCTCCATGCCGTCGCGGCGCACGCCGCGGACCGAGACCTTCGTCGCCTCGGCATATTTGTGCGCGGCCTTGACCAGTTCGTTGCGGCGCTGCTCGGTCAGCGGCGGCAGGGGCACGCGGATGCTCTGGCCCTCGGTCTGGGGGTTGAGGCCGAGATTGGCGTCGCGGATCGCGACCTCCACCGCCTTGACCAGCGACTTGTCCCAGACCTGCACCGTCAGCAGGCCGGGGCCGGAGACCGAGACGTTCGCCACCTGGTTGAGCGGCGTGTTGTTGCCATAGGCCTCGACGCGCACGGGCTCGAGCAGCGCCGGGCTGGCGCGGCCGGCGCGCAGCCCCGCGAACTCCTTCTTCAGCGTGTCCATCGCACCGTCCATGCGGCGCGTCAGATCCTGCTTCAGGGTCTTGATGTCGGTGGGCATGGCGGCACCCCTCCCCTCACTGCTGCTCCACGACCGTGGTAAAGCGCCCTTCGCCCTTCATGACGGCGGTGAAGGCGCCCGGCTCGTGGATGTTGAAGACGATGATCGGCAGCTTGTTCTCGCGCGCCAGGCTGATCGCAGCGGCGTCCATCACGGCAAGATCGCGCGCCAGCATGTCGAGATAGGTGAGCGTCTCGTAGCGCTCGGCTCTAGGATTCTTGCGCGGGTCGGCGGAATAGACGCCATCGACCTGCGTGCCCTTGAACAGCGCGTCGCAGCGCATCTCGGCCGCGCGCAGCGCGGCGGCGGTGTCGGTCGTGAAGAAGGGGTTGCCGGTGCCGGCGGCGAAGATCACAACCCGGCCTTTTTCCATGTGCCGCTCCGCCCGGCGGCGGATATAGGGCTCGCAGACCGAGGACATCGGGATCGCGGATTGCACGCGGGTCTGCACGCCGGCCTTTTCGAGCGCGGACTGCATGCCGAGCGCGTTCATGACCGTGGCCAGCATGCCCATGTAGTCCGCCTGCGCCCGGTCCATGCCGGACGCCGCGCCGGAGATGCCCCGAAAAATGTTGCCGCCGCCAATGACCAGGCAGACCTGCACGCCGAGTGCCACGACGCCCCTGACATCCTCGGCGATGCGCCGGCAGGTGCCGGTGTCGAGCCCATAGTCCCGGGAGCCCATCAGCGCCTCGCCCGAGACCTTCAACAACACGCGCTTGTAGATTGGCTGATCGCTCATGGAAGGCGCTGGGTGTCTCGATGTGACCGGGGCGGCTCCATATACGCGGCGCGCGACCCCCGGGGCAAGGAGCCCGCTCGCGCTTGGAGCGGGGTGACGGCTTCCTCGCGGCGCCGACGCCCCACCTATGCGGGTCATTGGCGGGGCCGTGCCGGCCCCTTGCCGGTTCGGCCGCTCAGAGCCCCATTGCGACCGGCAGGCGGCAGGATTGGGACAGGCGATGCGCCAGGGACCGCAGATCACCGCGGGACGCCGCGCTCGCCAGCGGAATGGAGGCGCCGTGCCGGCTGGCGCTCATGAGCACGAGGTGCCAGTCCCCATACTCGGGTTCGAAGTCGATTCTGAGGTCGCCGTAGTAGGCGAGCGGCTCCTCCCTTGGCGCGGACCAGCGGTCGGGGCGATGGGTGCGGACAATGCGCTGCCGTGGGTCGATCTCGACCCAATATTCTCCGCCACCGCCGTCGTAGGCGCTCGCCATCACGCCGAAGGCGACCGCCGCGAGGCACAAGCCCAGTGCGATGTAGCCCGTCAGTGCCGCCAGCGCTGCGAAGAGACCCGCCGCGATGCCGAATCCCCAGACGGCCGGGACGCCGATGGTGTCGACGACGTTTCTCGGCGACGCAATGCGCTCGAACCGGAAGCAACCCCCAGGGGTTTCGGTCACTCGGATCATGGCGGGACGATAAAGCCGGGCAGCGGCGCTCCGTATGAAACGCTTCAGTGAGGCGACGCCGCCGGGATGCCGGGGCGGGCCGGCCAGGATGCACCGGTCGTCGGCGTTCGGAGGCAAGCCGGTCACCGCAGACGGGCGGATCACCAAAGGCTCCGCCTCCGCGGGCAGCGGGCGCTCGTTGCGGATGAGAAGGCGGTGTCGTCCCGTGATCCTGGAGGCCGGGGCGGCGGACAAATCCCTTCAGCGCCGACGCACGCGCCACGCCACCAAGGGCGCCGTGCGCGCGTCAGGATTCCACTATCGCATTCGAGCCAGCGGCCGGAGCCCTTCGGCTCCGATAGGATTCGGCTTCACTCGTCAACGTCAGGCCGGTCGCGGCCGCCACGCGCCGCAGCACGGGCTCGAGGTCCTCGGTCTCCAGGCAATCGCCCAGCACGAGCGGCCGGAAGTCGCTCAGGCGCGCCAGCAGCCGGAGTTGCCAGTCGATGCGGTCCTCAAAGGGACGCGCGCGAGCGTCGATGGCCCAGAAATCGGACAGGGGTGCCTCGCGACGCCAGCGCAGAATTCCGCGACGATGCCGGACCACCCGGCGCGCGCGAAGGTCGATCTCGACGAAGGAGCGGCCGCATCGCGCCAGCATCCCATCGGCCAAGGCCGCGGTGACGGCGACGCCGATCAACAGGAACAGCAGGAATCCGCGGGCGCTCTGGAGATGACCGGCCGCGGCGGCGAGGGCCGCGGTCGCCAGCCAGCAGGCCGTCATCCAGCCCACCGCCAGCCCGGCATCGCGCCCCACCTCGTGGAAACGCGTGTCGCGGATCACAAGCCGGTCGGCGCTGTCCTCGCTGATCGTGATCATGCCGGCAGCCTGGCGCAGCACCCCACGCCGGCCGCGGCGATCGGCACGGGCCCCACGCGGTCCATGATGGTGGCCGACCGGCGCGTCCGCAGGCCGAGGGCGTGACGATGCACCGACGCCGCACAACAGGCGAATGATGCCAGGAGCACGAAGGAGATCACACGCGGTCTCCCTGGATTGGTGCCGGCCTGGTGGCGTTCAGGTCAACAGTCGGTGGGAATCCGAGGCCTGCCGAATCAGGCCATGGCGGCAATCCGTCCACGACGCGCTGAGCAGCGGAACTGAGCGGCAGGCCGGTGGCCTCGGCCAGGCGCAGCAGAAAGGGTCTTGTGGCCGCGACAGGATCAGCAACATCCATGAGCGTGAGCGGATGTCGGCCGTCCGCGCGCTCGAGCTGGATGCGCCAGACCTCGGATTCCTCGTGTCCTGCCCCGGCAATGCCGATGGCGATGAAATCCGCAAGCCTGGCATCCGTGCGCCATTGCAGGAGTCCACGGCGGTGCCGCGCCACCAGGCCCGCCCTTGCATCGATCGTCACGAAGGTGCGGTCAAGCGCGCGACCATAGTCATAGAGAAACACGGCCACCGGAACGAGCGCCGCGACCACCATCGCCCACGGTCCCAGCATCCTGTTGCTCGCGGCGACGGGCAGGCCCGCAAGCGCCAGGAGGAGAAAAAGGCAGGGGACGCCCAGGGTGACGCTGCGATACCTGTGCGCAGGCCGTACTGCGCGGATGAGCAGGCGATGGCGTCCGGTGATCCTGACCATGCCGGCAGGCTAGCGAAGCCCGCCGGCACAGGGCATGAAACGATTCAGTGCGCGGTCAGGCCTTGCCCGCCGCCGCCGCGACCTCGGCCGCGAAGTCCGTCTGGGCCTTCTCGATGCCCTCGCCCAGCTGGAAGCGGGCGAAGCCGGCGAGGTTCACCCCCGCCTTCTGCACAATGGCCTTCACGCGGCTCTCGCCGTCATGCACCCAGACCTGCTCCAGCAGCACCACTTCCTCGTAGTATTTGCGGATGCGGCCCTCGACCATCTTCTCGATGACCGCGGGCGGCTTGCCCGACGCCTGGGCCTGCTCGGTCAGCACCGCGCGCTCGCGATCGAGCGCCGCCGGATCGACGGCGGAGGAATCGAGCGCCTCGGGCCGGGCCGCCGCGACATGCATGCCGATCTGCCGGCCGAGCGTCTCGAGCGCCCCGATCTCGCTCTCGCCCTCGATGGCGACCAGCACGCCGATCTTGCCGAGGCCCGGCTTCACCGCGTTGTGGACATAGGTCGCGACCGCGCCCTTCTTCACATGCAGGCGCTTCGCACGACGGAGCGACATGTTCTCGCCGATCGTCGCGATCATCCGCGTCAACTCTTCCTCGACCGAGCGGTAGGAGGTCGCTTCCTCGACCGCGTCGATCACGCCGGGATAGCGGGCCTTCTTCAGCGCCTCGATGTCGTCGCCGACCGAGAGGACGAGCTCGGCGACGGTCGCGACGAAGCTCTGGAACTGCTCGTTGCGGGCGACGAAGTCGGTCTCGGCATTCACCTCGACCATCGCGGCCGTGTGCGGGCCGGACGCGACGCCGATCAGCCCTTCGGTCGCGGCGCGGCCGGACTTCTTGGCCGCCGCCGAGAGGCCCTTCTTCCGGAGCCAGTCGATCGCGGCTTCCATGTCGCCATTCGCTTCGACCAGCGCCTTCTTGCAATCCATCATGCCCGCGCCGGTACGCTCGCGCAGGTCGCGGACCATCGCCGCCGTGACGTCAGCCATTGGATTTCTCCTTCCATGGAGAGCCATGGAGGACCCCGCCCAAAGGGCCGGGGTCCCCGAACAAAAACTACGGGGCGGGGGCTTCGGCGGGGGCGGCTTCGGGGATCGCCTCGACCGGTGCGTCCTCGGAGGCGCCGATATCCACGCCCGAGGCCTGGAGCTCGGCCGAGATGCCGTCCAGCACCGAACCCGCGATCATGTCGCAGTAGTAGGTGATGGCGCGGATCGCATCGTCATTGCCGGGGATCGGGAAGGTGATGCCCGTGGGGTCGGAGTTGCTGTCGAGCACCGCGACGACGGGAATGCCGAGCTTGTTGGCCTCCTCGATCGCGAGCTTCTCCTTCACCGTGTCGATGACGAAGATGATGTCGGGCAGGCCGCCCATCTCCTTGATGCCGCCCAGCGCGCGGTCGAGCTTGTCCTTGTCGCGCGTCAGCATCAGGACCTCTTTCTTGGTCAGTCCCTGCACGCCGCCGGCGGTCTGCTCCTCCATCTGCTTCAGGCGCTTGATGGAGGCGGTGATCGTCTTCCAGTTGGTCAGCATGCCGCCGAGCCAGCGATGATTGACGAAGTACTGGCCGCAGCGCTGCGCCGCGAGCGAGATCGGCTCCTGCGCCTGGCGCTTGGTGCCGACGAAC
>JAYRQX010000863.1:0-2798 GCA_041910415.1 Acetobacteraceae bacterium
CAGCAGCCGTTCCGCTCGGCGCAGGCTGCGGTCGCCCTCGGCGTCGGCCGGTACGGGATGGCCGATCATCGGCGCGATGACGTGGTGGACAACGAAGCGTTCCAGCGCGTCCGGCAGCATGGCGGGATCGGCGGGCAGCGTGCGGAGGAAGGCACGCTGCGCGCCCGGATCGGACCAGGGCGTATGCCCCGCATCGGCGTCCGGGCGCGCGACCATGGCCTACTGGTCCGCGTAGACGTGGGTCTCGGCCGCGCCACCGGGATGCGTGACCGCGCCCAGATAGGCGGGGCCGACGAGCTGGGCGTATTTCCAGAGCGCACCGGCATTGTAGTCGGTCATGCGTGGCTTCCAGGCGGCCTTGCGCTTCGCGATCTCGGCCTCCGGCACGATCATGTCGATCGTCCCTTTCTCGGCGTCGATGACGATCCTGTCGCCGTTCTGCAGCAGCGCGATGGGGCCGCCGACCGCCGCCTCCGGCCCGACATGGCCGATGCAGAAGCCGCGCGTGGCGCCGGAGAAGCGGCCATCGGTGATGAGGGCCACCTTGTCGCCCATGCCCTGGCCGTAGATGGCGCTGGTCGTGGAGAGCATCTCGCGCATGCCCGGGCCGCCTTTCGGGCCTTCGTAGCGCACGATGATCACATCGCCCGGCTTGTAGGCGCGCATCTCGACCGCCTTGAAGGCGTCCTCCTCGCAGTCGAAGCAGAGCGCGGTGCCTTCGAAACGCAGCGTCTCCATCCCCGCGATCTTCACGATGGCGCCTTCGGGGGCCAGGTTGCCCTTCAGCGCCACGACGCCGCCGATGGGCGAGATCGGGTTGGTCGTGGGGTACACCACGTCCTGGTCCCTGGGCACGATCACCTCGCGGTGGTTTTCCGCCAGCGTCTTGCCCGTGACCGTGATGCAGTCGCCCCGCACATAGCCGCCATCGAGCAGCGCCTTGATGATCACCGGCACGCCGCCGATGCGGAACACGTCGGCCGCGACGTATTTCCCGCCCGGCTTCAGGTCCGCGATGTGCGGCGTCCTGCGCATGATCTCGGCGACATCCTGCAGCGTGAAGCGGATGCCGGCCTCATGCGCCATCGCCGGCAGGTGCAGCCCCGCATTCGTGGAGCCGCCGGTGGCACCCACGATCGCCGCCGCATTGTGCAGGCTGTCGAGCGTCACGATGTCGCGCGGCCGGATGTTGCGGCGGATGAGCTCCACCACTGCCTTGCCCGATTCCACCGCCCAGCGGTCGCGGTCCTCGTCCGGCGCCGGCGCGCCTGCCGAGAAGGGCAGCGCGAGGCCGATCATCTCGCTGACGCAGGCCATGGTGTTGGCGGTGAACTGGCCGCCGCAGGCGCCGGCGCCCGGACAGGCATGGCGCTCGAGCTCGTCGAGCTCCTCATCCGACATGTTGCCGGCAGCGTGCTGGCCGACGGCCTCGAACACATCGAGCACCGTCACGTCGCGGCCGTGATGCTTGCCCGGCATGATGGAGCCGCCGTACATGAACACGCTTGGCACGTTCAGCCGCACCATCGACATCATCACCCCCGGCAGCGACTTGTCGCAGCCCGCGATGCCGACCAGCGCGTCGTAGCAATGGCCGCGCATGGTGAGCTCGATGGAATCCGCGATGGCTTCACGGGAGGCGAGCGAGGACTTCATGGACTGGTGGCCCATGGCGATGCCGTCGGTCACCGTGATGGTGGTGAACTCGCGCGGCGTGGCGCCCGCTTCCTTCACGCCGAGCTTCGCGGCCTGGGCCTGGCGGGACAGCGCGATGTTGCAGGGCGCGGCCTCGTTCCAGCAGGAGGCGACGCCGACCAGCGGCTGCGCGATCTCCTCGGCCGTCAGCCCCATGGCGTAGTAGTAGGAGCGGTGCGGCGCGCGCTCCGGCCCTGCCGTGGTGTGGCGGCTCGGCAGCCTGGACTTGTCCCACTTGGTCATGGCCGGTGCTCCCTGGACGCTACCCCGGCGTTTTCGCGCGCGACGATGGCGGCGGCAAGCTGCGCCGGGCGCGGCTCATACCAACGGCCGAATGCTTCGACCGTTGGTATTCATCTTTGCTGACGCTCATGCGCGTCATGCCGCAGGCATGCGTTCCGCATGACGCGCAAACCTCCGGTTTGCTTGGCTCGCCGGGCCGCCGGCGGGCCGCATTCGCGGCCTCGGCACGAGGCAAAGCCTCGTGCCGCAGGTATCAGTCGCCGGAGAGGACCGGGAGGGCGGCCAGGCGTGGCGCGGCTTCGTCCAGGAAGGCGCGCAGCCGCATGGGCATGGCGCGCGCGGAGGTGAATAGAATCTGCACGGGAATGGGCGGGGGCTCGTGGTCGCGCAGGATGCGGACCAGCCTTCCGTCGGCGACTTCCTCGGCCGCCTGGTAGGACAGGCTCTGCACGATGCCCCTGCCCTGCACCGCTGCGGTGACGGCCGCCTCGGCCTCGTTGACGGCGAAGCGCGCTTCGGGGCGGAAGGATCGCGTGTCGCCGGCGCCCCGCGCAAAAGACCATTCCGGCGGTGTCGCAAGCGAGGCGAAGACGACGAGATCATGCGAGGCCAGGTCCTCGGGCCGCCCGGGCACGCCGCGGCGCGCGAGATAGGCGGGGCTCGCCAGCAGCAGGCGGCGCAGGCGGCCGAGATGGCGCGTGCGGAGCGCGCTGTCCTTCTGCGCGCCGATGCGGATGGCGACGTCGATCCCCTCCTCCACGATGTCGGCCGGGCGGTCGGAGAGCAGCAGGTCGATCGAGATCGCCGGATGGGCATCGAGGAATTGCGCGACGATGGGCGCCACATGGCGCCGCCCGAAG
>JAYRQX010000864.1:0-4168 GCA_041910415.1 Acetobacteraceae bacterium
CGGGTCAGCTCTTGGTCTGCTCGCGCAGGCGTTGTTCCTGCGCGGCGATCTCGGGCGTCACCACGTCGCCGAAATCCTCCATGCCATAGATCGGCCGGATCTCGAGCTCGCTCGGGCCCGGCATCGGGTTCGGGCAGCGCTTCGCCCAGGCGATGGCGTCGGCCATGTCCTTCACCTCCCAGATCCAGAATCCCGCGACCAGCTCGCTGGTCGCGCCGAACGGCCCATCCACCACCGTCCGGCTCGCGCCGTCGAAGCGGATGCGCCTGCCGGCCGAGGACGGCTTCAGCCCCTCCCCCGCCTGCATCACGCCGGCCTTCACCAGCTCCTCGTTGAAGGCCATCATCGCCGTCATCAGTTCGGTGGTGGGCATCACCCCCGCCTCGCTGTCGGCCGTCGCCTTCACCAGCACCATCACGCGCATCGCGTCACTCCTTGCGCTTGAACGCCACTTCCAGCGCGGCGATGTCGATCTTCACCATCTCCATCATCGCCTGCATCGCGCGGTCCGCAGCCGCGCGATCAGGATCGTTCAGCATCCGGGGCAGTGCCTGCGGCACGATCTGCCAGCAGACGCCATAGCGATCCTTGAGCCAGCCGCACTGGATCGGCGCTCCGCCATCCGCGGTCAGCGCCGCCCAAAGCCGGTCGGTCTCGGCCTGGTCCTCGGTGAGCACGGAGATCGAGGCCGCTTCCGTCAGCGTGTACATCGGTCCGCCGTTCAGGATCTGGTACGGCGTCCCCGCCAGGGTGAAGTCGACGACGATCACCGTGCCCGCCTTTCCCGACGGCGTATCCGAAGGCGACTTCCAGACGGAATCGATCCGGCTGTCCGGCAGCAGGGAGACATAGAAGCGCGCCGCCTCCTCGCCCTTGCCGTGGAACCACAGGCAGGTTCTCACCTTGGCGGTCATGCCCGGGCCCTCTCGTCCACGAGGGTCGCGAAGCCGCCATAGATCATGCGCTTGCCGTCGAAGATCCGGCGCGCCTCCTCGGGCTGCATGGCGGGATCGGCCATCACCTTCTTCCAGGCCTCGTCGCGCACGGCCTTCGATGGCCAGGTGACCCAGGCGAAGACGACACCTTCCTCCTCGGTCGCCTGCACCGCGCGGTAGAAATCCGTCTGCTGGCCATGGGGCACGTCGTCGCTCCAGCCTTCCAGGACCTGCGTGGCGCCACAGGCCACCAGGCTGCCCGCGACCTTCGCCGCCATGGCGCGATAGGACTCGCGGTTGGCGGTGGGCACGGCCACGACAAAGCCGTCAACGTAGCTCATCGTTCCTCTCCTCATTGTTCCAGTCGAACGGGAATCAACGCGCGGAGCCGCGCATCGGTCAGCCACAGCCCGCCCCAGGCGAAGAGCCCGAGGTAGAGGCCGAAAAACAGGTGCGAGGCGAGCGGGCTGCCCGCGCGCAGATGCGTGGCCATCGCCCCGCCCAGCAGCCCCGTCAGAAGCACCGCGCCTAGCACCGCCGTGCGCGGCACGGCGTAGAGCACCGCGATCGCCAGCGTCAGCACGCCGATCCCGAAGCCGAGGCCGGGCGGATAGCCGAGCGCCGCCATGGTCTCCTCGACGATGGGCAGGCCGATCACCTTGATCGCCCCGTCGAAGAGCAGGAAGGCCACGACCAGCCCGCGCAGCACGCGCCCGGTCCAGCGCGCGCCACGGCCGTTCATGCCGGCATGTCGCCGGGCACGATCACCATCCAGCCCACGCCGAATTTGTCGGCGAGCATCCCGAAGCTGGGCGAGAAGAATGTCTTGCCCAATGGCATCCGAACCTCGCCGCCCGCGGCCAGTGCGTTGAAGGCGCGCTCCGCCGCCGCCGCGTCCGGCACGGTCAGCGAGAGAGAAAAACCGTCGAACTTCGCCTGGCCGCCGCAATGGCCGTCGGAGGCCATGAACAGCGTGTCGCCGACCTTCAGCGTCGCGTGCATGATCTTCGTCTCGGACCCCGGCGGCATGGCGCCGGGCGGCGGCTGGTCCGGCGCCTCGCCGAAGCGCATCTGCATCAGCACCTCGGCGCCGATCGCCTGCCTGTAGAAGGCGATCGCCTCCTCGCAGCGACCGTCGAAGAACAGATAGGGTTGGATCATCATGGCTTGGTCCTCCTTGCTTGCGTTCAGCGCTTGCCGGCCAGGTATTCGTCCAGGCGATCCATCGTGCCGCCCCAGCCGCCCTTCATGGATTCGAAGCCCGCGACGAAGACGGCGCGCGCCTCTTCGCTCGCCTCGTGCGGCGACCAGCGCAGCGTCACCAGCGTGCCGCCGTCCTTCTCCTCGAAGGTGGTGACGGAATGCATCTCCAGCGGCCAGCGCGCATCCCAGGGATGGCGCGTCAGGCCGCCCGCCTCGTCCGAGAAGGATTGCAGCAGCACCATGCGCTCCGGGGCGACGATCTCCTGGAAGCGCCACAGCCCCCAGATGCGTTGCCCGCCCATGTCGAGCCCGTAGTGGAAGCGCCCGCCCACGCGGAGATCCATGGCGGCGACCGGCATGGTGCAGCCCTTCGGCCCGAACCAGCGCCTGAGCTCCGCCTCCTGCGTCCAGGCGCGCCAGATCACCGCGCGCGGCGCTGCGAAGTGGCGGGACATCACGAAGGTGCTGCTGTCGGTCCCGGACATTTTTGTTCCCTTGGTCGTTCTTGATCAGGCGAAGGCGGCGAGCACGTCGGAAAGTTTCTCGAAGGCGCTGGTCCAGCCGCCGGCATGGTCGTCGCGTGCCGTGACGCTCTCGAACAGCCACTGGCGGAAGACCATGCGCGTCGCGGCGCCGTCGTCGGCGAAGGCGATGTCGATCAGCGTCTCCGGGCTGCGCGTGCCGTCCTCGCGATCCCAAGCATAGGTGAAGGACAGCCGCTCCGGCGCTTCGATGGCGCGATAGACGCCGCTCTGCCGCAGCACCTCGCCGGTCCCATCGCGCCGCATGGCGACGCGCCAGGCGCCGCCCGGGCGAAGCTCGCGCGCGACATCGATGGCGGTGAAGCCGCGCGGTCCCTTCCAGCGCGCGAGCAGCGCGGGATCGGTCCAGGCCCGCCAGACCAGCGCGCGCGGCGCCTGGAAGACGCGGACCAGCTCCAGCACGCGGTCGTCCGTCATGGCCTCAGTTGCGGGGCGCATCGGGATCGCCCTTCTGCAGTTCCACCAGATACGCATCGAGGCGATCGAAGCTCGCGTCCCAGAAGCGCCGGTAATGCTCGATCCAGTCCGCCACCTCGCGCAGCGGCGCGGCGTCCAGCCTGCAGGGGCGCCACTGGGCGTTGCGGCCGCGGGTGATGAGCCCCGCCCGCTCCAGCACCTTCAGGTGCTTGGAGACGGCCGGCAGGCTCATGGCGAAGGGTTCGGCAAGCTCGGTTACCGACGCCTCCCCCTGCGCCAGCCGTGCCAGCATGGCCCGGCGGGTGGGGTCGGCGAGGGCGGAGAGGGTCAGGCTGAGGCGATCGGCATCCATTTCGATGAACCGAATGGTTAATTAACCTCTCGGTTCATCGCACGCGGCTGCCGGCCGGGTCAAGCGCTCCGCAGCGCCATGCCGGCCTCGTGATCGCGCGTCAGGCCGCGGTGACGAAGGCGCGGAGCGACTCCGCCTCCTGCTCCGCCGCCTCGATCCGCGCCTTCACGAGATCGCCGATCGAGACCATGCCGATCAGGCGCTCCTGCTCCATGACCGGCAGGTGGCGGATGCGGCGGTCCGTCATCAGCGCCAGCGCCTCGGCCACGCGCATCTCGGCGCCCACGGTATGCAGCCCCGTCGTCATCACCTCGCGCGCCGTCAGCGCCAGCGCCGCGGCGCCATCGGCCGCGATATGGCGGGCGATGTCGCGTTCGCTGACGATGCCAAGGACCGCGCTGTCCATGTCGCGCACCAGCACCGCGCCGATGCGGTGCTGGGCCAGGCTGCGGCAGATGGCGCCCAGATCCTCGCCGGGTCCGACGGACACCACATGCCCGCCCTTGCTGAGCAGAATCTTCGCGATGGTCACGGTCGTCCCTCCCTTGTCCATGGCGGTCGCCCGGGAGGCGGTCGGAAGCACGGCGTCAGGCCCGGGAAGGCCGCTGATGTGCAATGAAAGGAGCCTGCCAAAACAACCCTGGATGAAGCAAGCGACATCCAGCGTTCGTGATCCCGCAGGGATCCCTGTGGCGGACCGCGGCCCGCCCGGGCGGCGA
>JAYRQX010000865.1:0-6095 GCA_041910415.1 Acetobacteraceae bacterium
CCGGCGCGCTCCGCCTCGTCTCCGGCAGCGCGGTGCAGGTGGCCGAGCCCGTGCGGCCCATGGCCGCCCCGCCGCCGCAGCGTCGCCGCCCGGGCGGGCAGCAGGGTGGTCCGCCCCGGTGAACAGCATCTCGGCACCGTTCATCGCGCGCCCGATCGCGACATCCCTGCTGGCGATCGCGGTGCTGCTGGCCGGTCTCTATGGCTATATGCGCCTGCCGGTGTCGTCGCTGCCGGAGGTGGATTTCCCGACCATCCAGGTGACGACGCAACTGCCGGGTGCCTCGCCCGACACCGTGGCGGTGCTGGTGACGGCCTCGCTCGAGCGGCAATTCGCGCAGATCCCGGGCCTGGTCGAGATGATTTCCGTGAGCGGGCCGGCGGTGTCGCGCATCACGCTGCAATTCGACCTGAACAGGGGCATCGACGACGCGGCGCAGGATGTGCAGGCGGCGATCAGCGCGGCGCGCGGCACGTTGCCGTCGAATCTGCCCTATCCGCCGACCTACCAGAAGGTGAACCCGGCCGATCCGCCGATCATCACCCTGGCGCTGACATCGGACACGCTGCCGGTCGCACGGCTTTCGGATGCGGTGGACTCCCTGCTCGCGCAACGTCTCGCGCAGGTGGGCGGTGTCGGCCGCGTGGCCGTGCAGGGCAATATGCGCCCGGCGGTGCGGCTGCAGGTCGATCCGCAGCGTCTCGCCGCCTACGGGCTCGGGCTGGAAGACGTGCGCACCGCGATTGCGCGCGCGAACATCGCGGGCCCCAAGGGGTCCTTCGACGGGCCGCAGCAGGCCTCCGCCATCATGGCGAACGACCAGATCACCACGCCGCAGGGTTTTCTGGACGTTGTCATCGCCTGGCGGGACAATGCGCCCGTGCGGTTGCGCGACGTGGGGGCCGCGACGGAGGATCTCGAGAATGTTCTGAGTGCCGCCTGGTACAATGGCCGCCCCGCGGTGCTGGTGGATGTGCAGCGCCAGCCCGGCGCCAACATCGTGGCGACCGTCGAGGCCATTCGCACGCAGCTGCGCGCCATCGAGCGCGGCCTGCCGGCCGGCATCCAGCTTTCCATCGTCGCCGATCGGACGGAGACGATCCGTGCCTCGGTGCGCGAGGTGCAGATGACGCTGGTCCTCGCCGTACTGCTGGTCGTGATGGTGATCTTCCTGTTCCTGCGCACGGCGCGGGCGACGATCATCCCGGGCATCGCGCTGCCGCTGTCCATCATCGGCACCTTCGGCATCATGGCGCTCTGCGGCTATTCCATGGACAACCTCTCGCTGATGGCGCTCACCATCGCGACGGGCTTCGTGGTGGACGACGCGATCGTCATGATCGAGAACGTGGTGCGCCTGGTCGAGCGCGGCATGAAGCCGCTGGAAGCCGCCTTCGAAGGCGCGAAGCAGATCGGCTTCACCATCGTCTCGCTGACCTTCTCGCTGATCGCGGTCTTCATCCCGCTGCTCTTCATGGGCGGCGTGGTCGGGCGGCTGTTCCGCGAATTCGCGATCGTGCTGACGATTTCCGTCCTTGTCTCCATGGTGGTGTCGCTGACGCTGACGCCGATGATGTGCGGCCACCTGCTGCGGCCGCATGCGGAGGAGCAGCCCGGCCGCATCAACCGTGCCTTCGAATGGGGGTTCGACGCGCTGAAGCGCGGCTATGCCCGCAGCCTGGACTGGGCGCTGCGGCGCGAGGGGTTGATGCTGCTGGTCGCGCTGGCGACGCTGGGCGGCACGGTCTGGCTCTATGTGGTGATGCCCAAGGGATTCCTGCCGGCGCAGGATGTCGGCATCCTGACCGTCACGGTGGAGGCGCCGCAGGACGTTTCCTTCTCACGCATGTCGGCGCTGCAGAACGACGCGGCGGAGATGATCGCGCGCGATCCGGCGGTGATCTCGGTCGCCTCGGTCGTCGGTGCCGGCACGGTGAACGTGGCGCAGAACACAGGCCGCATCACGGCGGTGCTGCGGCCGCGCGGGGAACGCACGGACAGCGTGCAGCAGGTCGCCGACCGGTTGGCGCCGGCGCTCGCCCCGCTGCCAGGCATCGCGACCTTCCCGCAGCCCGTGCAGGATATCCAGATCGGCACGCGGCCGTCGACGACGCAGTATCAGTACACGCTGACCGATGTCTCCGCCGAGACGCTCGCGAGTTGGGCGCCGCGTGTGCTGGATGCGCTGCGCGCCCTGCCCGAGCTGCGCGACGTGGCGTCCGACCAGCGCGACCAGGGGCTGCGCATCGCGCTCGATGTGGACCGCGTGCGTGCGGCGCGATTGGGCGTGACGATGCAGGGCATCAACGACACGCTCTACGACGCCTTCGGCCAGCGCCAGATCTCGACCATCTACGCGCAGAACAACCAGTACCGTGTGGTGATGGAAATCGAACCGCGGCTGGCGCAGGACCCCGCCGTGATCGCGACCCTGCGCGTGCCGGGCGCGACCCAGGCCGATGGCACGACGGCCCAGGTGCCGCTGGCCGAATTCGCGACCGTCGCCCGCCTGCCGGGGCCGCTGACGGTCACGCGCATGAACCAGTTCCCGGCGGTCACCATCTCCTTCAACCTGCCGGAGCACGTCTCCCTCGGCCATGCGCTGGATGCCATCCGTGCCGCAGAGGAACGCATCGGCATGCCGGATACGCTGAGCGGCAGCTTCGGCGGCGATGCGGCGGAATTCGCCCGCTCCCTCGCCGGACAGGGCTGGCTGATCCTGGCCGCGATCATCGTCATCTACATCGTGCTCGGCGTGCTCTATGAAAGCGTGATCCACCCGATCACCATCCTCTCCACCCTGCCTTCGGCCGGCATCGGCGCGCTGCTGGCGCTCGGCGTGATGGGGCTCGACCTCTCGGTCGTGGGCTTGATCGGCATCGTGCTGCTGATGGGCATCGTGAAGAAGAACGCGATCATGATGATCGACTTCGCGATCGAGGCGCAGCGCGAACATGGCATGACGCCGCGCCAGGCCATCACCGAAGCCTCCGTTCTCCGCTTCCGACCGATCATGATGACGACCATGGCGGCGCTGCTGGGCGCCGTGCCGCTGGTGCTCGGTCATGGCGCGGGGTCGGAGCTGCGGCTCCCGCTCGGGGTCTCGGTCATCGGCGGGCTGCTGCTGAGCCAGCTCGTCACGCTCTACACCACGCCGGTGATCTACCTGGCGATGGAAGCCGTGCGCGGCTGGGCACAGCGCCTGGTCCACCGCCCGGCGCCGGCGGAATAGCGCAATGGGCGGTCTCGGCGGCCTCATCCTGCGCCCGATCGGTGTCTCGCTCGTGGCGCTCGGCCTCGCGCTGCTGGGATCGGTCGCCTACCACTTCCTGCCGGTCGCGCCCCTGCCGCGCGTGGACCTGCCGACCATCGCCGTCATGGCGCAGCTGCCGGGCGCCGATCCCGTCATCATGGCGTCATCCGTCGCCGCGCCGCTCGAACGGCGGCTCGGCGAGATCGCCGGCATCACCGAGATGACGTCGAGTTCCTCCCTGGGTTCCACGACCATCGTCATCCAGTTCGAACTCTCGCGAAAGATCGAGAACGCCGCGCGCGACGTGCAGGCCGCGATCAACGCCGCGGGACCGGACCTGCCGCCCGGGCTCATCAATCCGCCGACCTTCCGCCGGCTGAATCCGGCCGACATGCCGGTGATCATCCTGACGATGACCTCCGCCACCATCCCGCCGGGCGCCATGTACGACGTGGCCGACAGCATCATCGGGCCCAGGCTGTCCCAGGTGCCCGGCGTTGCGCAGGTGAACATCGCTGGTGCCGAGCAGCCGGCCGTGCGCGTCTCCATCGATCCTTCCGCGGCGACCGCCGCCGGCGTGTCGCTGGAGCAGATCCGCACCGCCATCACCAATGCGAACGTGACCCAGCCGCTCGGCTTCGTCGAGGGCAGCCAGCAATCGGCGGCGATCGGGCTGAACGACCGCATGACGCGGCCGGAAGAGTTCGCCGCCATCGTCGTGCGCCGCGTCGGCGATGCCATCGTGCGGCTGGATGGCGTCGCGACCGTCGAGGAAGGCCCTCGCGACCGCCGCCAATACGGCATCTACAACGGCCGGCAGGCCATCACGCTCACCATCTTCAAGCAGGCCGACGCCAATGTGCTGGAGGTGGTGGACGGCATCCGCGAACGCCTGCCGGAGCTTCAGCGCTGGATCCCCGCGGGCATCGACATCACCATCATGCGCGACCGCTCCCAGACCATCCGCGCGAGCGTGGAGGAGGTGCAGCGCGCGCTGCTGATCTCGATCGCGCTGGTGGTGATGGTCGTCGCGCTGTTCCTCCGCCGGGCGTCGGCCATCTTCGCGACCGGCGTCGCGGTGCCGCTCTCCCTTCTCGGCACGCTGGCGGCCATGTGGCTCGCGGGCTTCTCGCTCAACAATCTCTCGCTCATGGCGCTCACCATCTCGGTCGGCTTCGTCGTGGACGATGCGATCGTGATGATCGAGAACATGGCCGGGCTGATCGAGCGCGGCATGAAGCCTCTCGACGCGGCGCGGGAGGGGATCCGGCAGATCGGCTTCACCGTCGTCTCCATCAGCCTCTCGCTGATCGCGGTCTTCATCCCGCTGCTCTTCATGGGCGGCGTCGCGGGCAAGATGTTCTGGGAATTCGCGGCGACGCTTTCGATCGCGGTCGCGATCTCCGCCGTCGTCTCGCTCACCGTCACGCCGACGCTTGCCGCGCATCTGGGGCGGGAGGTCGCGCCGAAGCCCGGCCGGTTCGGCCGCGGCTTCGAACGCGGCATGGACTGGCTGATCGAACGCTACATCAGGAGCCTCGCCTTCGTGCTGCGCTGGCGGCGGACGGCGCTGCTGCTGACCGTCAGCACGGTCGGGCTGACCGTCTGGCTCTACACCGTGGTGCCCAAGGCCTTCTTTCCCGATCAGGATGGCAGCCTGGTCTTCGGCTTCGCGCAGGCGCAGTCCGACACCTCCTTCCAGCAGATGATCACCTACCAGGCGCGGCTGGTGGAGATCATCCGCGCCGATCCGGCGGTGGAGGCGGTCTCGGCCACCGTCGGCTCGGGCGGCTTCTTCGGCAGTTCCGGCGTCGTGCGCATGCAGATCGCGCTGAAGCCTCCGGAGCAGCGGCCGGGCGTCACCGGCATGGATGTGGTGAACCGGCTGCGCCGGCCGCTGATGGCGGTGACCGGCGTGCAGACCTTCATGCGCGTCGCGCAGGATGTCTTCATCGGCGGCCGGCAGAGCAATGCCGGCTACCAGTTCGTGCTGCTGACGCCTGACCTCGATGCGCTGCAGCGCTGGACGGAGACGCTGACCAACCAGCTTCGCGCGATCCCGCAGGTCACCGATGTCGGCAACGACCAGCAGCGCACGGGGCTCGTCTCCCGCCTGGTGGTGGACCGCGATGCCGCATCGCGGCTCGGCGTGGACATGCAGGCGCTCGACTCCACGCTCAACAACGCCTTCGCGCAGCGCCAGGTCTCCACGATCTACCGCACGCGCAACCAGTACCGCGTGGTCATGGAACTCGACCCCCGGCTGACCGAGGATCCGCGCCAGCTGCTGCAGACGCGCGTTCCGGGCCGCGACGGGCTGGTGCCGATCGGCACGGTCGTGCAGCTCGAACGCACATCCTCGCCGCGCACCATCACGCATCAGGGCCTGTTTCCGGCCGCGACCATCAGCTTCAACCTGGCGGAAGGCGTGCCGCTCAGCGAGGCGACGGCGGCGATCGATCGTGCCGTGCTGGATATCCAGATGCCGCCTTCGATACGGACGGAGTTCGCCGGCAATGCACGCGCCTTCCAGTCCTTCCTGACCGGCCTGCCGCTGCTGACGCTCGCCGCCATCGTCGCCATCTACATCGTGCTCGGCGTGCTCTACGAAAGCCTGATCCATCCGCTGACCATCATCTCGACGCTGCCCACGGCCGGCATCGGCGCGCTGCTCGCGCTGCTGATGACGGGCACGCCCTTCACGCTGATCGCCTTCATCGGGATCATCCTGCTGATGGGCATCGTGAAGAAGAACGCCATCATGATGGTGGATTTCGCCCTCGTGCACGAACGCGAACAGGGCACCAGCGGGGCCGAGGCGATCCTGCTGGCGGCCCGCGAG
>JAYRQX010000866.1:0-2259 GCA_041910415.1 Acetobacteraceae bacterium
CCCCGCGAAGCGCAGCAGCCTCGCGCCCGGAATGCCCGCCGCGATCTCCTCCGCGAGCTCGGGCGGCGTCAGCAGGTCCTCGGCCCCCACGGCGACCAGCGTCGGCACCGCGATGCCAGGCAGATGCGGGCGGGAATCGACCCGGCCCATGATGGCGCGCTGCTGACGCAGGAAGGCCTCGCGGCCGATGCGCTCGGCCATGGCCATCACCGCCCGGCCCACGGGGCCTTCGATGCGGGAGGGATGGACGAGTTGCGGCAGCAGGCGGGGCGTGACGCCGCGGAACTGCCCGGTCTCGGCCAGCGCCATCAGCAGGCGCCGCCGGCGCGACTGCTCGGGCGTATCGGGGCGCGCGGAGGTGTCGAGCAGCGCGAGCGCGCGCACCCGCCCCGGCGCCTGGCGCATGATCTCGAGCGCGACATAGCCGCCCATGGACAGCCCCGCGAGGGCGAAGCGCCGCGGCGCCGCGTCGAGCGCGCGCGCCGCCATGGCGGCGATGGAATCATCCTGCGCGAGGTCCGCGACCTGGGGCCGCGCGAGGTCCTGCATGGCGGGATAGACGGGCTCCCACAGCGCCTGGTCGCAGAGCAGGCCGGGGCAGAGCAGCAGGGGCGTGCGGTCGGGCATGAGTGGCTGCTAACGCCCTTCCCCGCCCTGCGTCCACAGCCTCGTCGCGGCGGGCCAGGCTGCGGCGCGGGCGCAACGAAACCCCGCGGACACGTCGAAATGCCTTGATCCCATGCCCTTGGCGCGGCATATGCCCGGGTGCCCGTGGACCGGCGGGCCCGCGCCGCTGATGCGCGCGGGCCGCTTGATGGCTTCCGCCACGCCGCCCGGGCCCTGGGATATTGATCGCTTTGCAAGACACCACCGACACGGCCGCCCAGAGCGTGGCCGAAACCGAGCATACGGACGCGGCCCCTGCCGCCGACGCGGTCCCCGCTGCCGCCGCCCCCGAGCCGGACTACCCCATCGAATCCGTCACCGAGACGGCGCCCGAGAGCGACATCGCGCCCGCCGCCGAGGCCCGGATGCCCTTGGCCGAGGACCCCGAAGCGGCTGCCGAGCCCGAGCCGGCAAAGGCGGTCTTCGCCGATCTCGGCCTGTCCGAGGAACTGCTCCGCGCGGTCTCCGAGGCCGGCTACCGGCATCCGACGCCGATCCAGGAACAGGCCATCCCCATCGTGCTGATGGGCCGCGACGTGCTGGGCTGCGCGCAGACCGGCACGGGCAAGACCGCGGGCTTCACGCTCCCGATGATGGACATCCTCGCGGGGTCGCGCGCCAAGGCGCGCATGCCGCGGTCGCTGATCCTGGAGCCCACGCGCGAGCTCGCGCTGCAGGTCGCCGAGCAGTTCGAGAAATACGGCAAGTATCTCAAGCTCAACCACGCGCTGCTGATCGGCGGCGAGAGCATGAGCGAGCAGCGCGACGTGCTCGAGAAGGGCGTCGATGTGCTGATCGCGACGCCCGGGCGCCTGCTCGACCTTTTTGATCGCGGCCGCATCCTGCTTGCCGACTGCAAGGTGCTCGTCATCGACGAAGCCGACCGGATGCTCGACATGGGCTTCATCCCGGATGTCGAGCGCATCGTCTCCCTGCTGCCCCGCATGCGGCAGACGCTGTTCTTCTCCGCGACGATGGCGCCGGAAATCCGCCGGCTTGCCGACGCCTTCCTGCAGAACCCCAAGGAGATCACGGTCTCCGCGCCCGCAACGGTGGCGTCCACCATCACGACGGGCCTCGTCTATGTGCAGCCGCACGACAAGCGCGAGGCGCTGCGCCGGCTGATCCGCAGCGAGGATGTGCAGAACGCGCTGATCTTCTGCAACCGCAAGGTCGACGTGGACATCCTCTACAAGTCGCTCAAGAAGCACCGCTTCAGCGTCGGCGCGCTGCATGGCGACATGGACCAGTCGCAGCGCTTCGCCACGCTGAACGCCTTCAAGGCGAACGAGATCCGGCTGCTGGTCTGTTCCGACGTCGCGGCGCGTGGCCTCGACATCGGCGGGCTCAGCCATGTGTTCAACTTCGACGTGCCGATCCACGCGGAGGATTATGTCCACCGCATCGGCCGCACCGGCCGCGCGGGGCGCGAGGGCCATGCCTATTCGATCGCCGCGGCGGACGACGCGCGCTTCGTGCAGGCGATCGAGAAGCTGACCGGCAAGCCCATCCCGCGCATCGTGGTCGAGGGCCTCGACACGGTGAGCGACGAGGAGATCGCGGAGGCCGCCGCCAACCCGCGCCGCGGCCGCG
>JAYRQX010000867.1:0-2177 GCA_041910415.1 Acetobacteraceae bacterium
GCCGGCGACTGAGGTGCAGATCGGTCACGATCTGCGAGATCTGGTATGACTACAACGCGCCGATCAGCGCATCGCAGACGCGCGCGACGTCCGCTGCCGCCAGATAGGGGTGCATCGGCAGCGACAGCACGCGGTCGCAGAGGGATTCGCTGACCGAGAGCGGCGGCGCGTTGGCGATGGCGGATGCATGCGCCGTGGCATAGGCCGGCTGCCTGTGCAGCGGCTTCGGATAGTAGATGCCGCTCGGCACGCCCTTCGCGTTCAGCGCCGCCTGCACCGCACCGCGATCCGTGCCTTCAGGCAGCCGAACCGTATAGAGCCCCCAGGCATTCTCGGCGCCCGCGCGCACCGCCTGCAACCCGACCTTGCCGGAAAGCCGCGCCTCGTACTGCGCCGCGACCTTGGCGCGCGCGGCGATCTCCTCGGCCAGCAGCGGCATCTTGCACAGCAGCACCGCGGCCTGGAGCGTATCGAGCCGCCCGTTCATGCCGGTGCGCTGCACCTCATAGCGCGTCCTGCCCTCGCCATGCGTGCGGAGCGAGCGATAGAGTTCCGCCCGCTCCGCATCGTCGGTCAGCAGCGCGCCGCCGTCGCCGTAGCAGCCAAGCGTCTTGGTGGGATAGAAGGACAGCGCCGTCGCATCCGCCCAGGCGCCGAGCTTCTTCCCGTCCAGCGCGCCGCCGAAGGCCTGCGCCGCATCGTCCAGCGCGAACATCCTCTCGCGCGCGCAGATCGCCTGGATCGCGGGCCAGTCCGCGGGAAGCCCGAACAGATCCACGCCGACAATCGCGCGCGGCCGCAGCGTGCCCTGTTCCTTCACCATGGCGAGCCGCCGTTCCAGGTCGGCCAGGTCGATGTTGAAGCTGCCTTCCTCCACATCCACGAAGACGGGCGTCGCGCCGAGCACCAGCGGCACCTCGGCGGTCGCGGTGTAGGTGAAGGCCGGCAGGAACACGGCGTCCCCGCGCCCGACGCCTTCGGCCATCATCGCGATCTGCAGGGCATCGGTGCCGGAGGATACGCCCACCGCATGCTTCGCGCCCGAGAAGGCGGCCAGAGCATCCTCCAGCTCAACGACTTCCGGCCCATTGATGAAACGTCCGGAATCCAGCACCGCGGCGATGCGCCGGTCGAGTTCCGCGCGGATGCGCGACTGCTGCGCCTTCATGTCGAAGAGGGCGATGGGACTCGCGGTCATGGATTGGGTCGGCCTTCGTCGTTCCGGATCGGGGCGGTCATAGGCTCAGATGCCGAATTGCGCGAAATCACCCTTTTTGTCCTTGTGCAACGCACAATACGGAGCGCCCCCGCGGGGCCCGGGCTTCGGGCCGGGTCCCGGCGAAGAAAGCCGGCTCTATGCCCCCGCGCGGGGCAGGGCCAGGGCGTCGAGGGTCTGGTGATCGAACTCCGGCACCAGCCGGCCGAGCTGCTGCAAGGCCAGCTTGGCGTTGCCCGTACGCGCGGCGTTCGCGATCTCGTCGATCGCGCGCCCGACCAGCGCGGCGTCCGCCGTGCGTGGCGTCGCCACCAGCAGCCCCGGATAGGCGGTCGGCCGCGGCGGCTCCTGCCCGTGGAACAGTTCCTCGTAGAGTTTCTCGCCGGGGCGAAGCCCCGTGTAGCGGATCTCCACATCGTCGTCGGGACGCAGCCCCGCCAGCCGGATCATCCGCCGCGCGAGATCGACGATCTTCACCGCCTTGCCCATGTCGAGGACAAAAATGCCGCCCTCGGCCAGCTCCGGCGGCTGGTTCTCGGGGTCCGTCGCGCCGACGACGCTCGCCTGCAGCACCAGCCCCACGGCTTCCCGCACCGTCATGAAGTAGCGGCGCATGTCGGGATGCGTGACGGTCAGCGGCCCGCCGCGTTCCAGCTGGCGCCGGAACAGCGGCACGACGGAACCGGTGGAGCCCAGCACATTGCCGAATCGCACGGTCACGCAGCGCATGCCCTGGCGCGCCTGCCGCGCCTCGCGGTCCAGCGACTGGCAATACATTTCCGCCAGCCGCTTCGACGCGCCCATGACCGAGGTCGGGTTCACCGCCTTGTCCGTGCTGATGAAGACCATCGCCGTGGTGCCGACCGCGCGCGCGCAATCCGCGACGATCCGCGTGCCGGCCGCATTGGTGAGCAGGCCCTCGAGCGGATCGTTCTCGACCATCGGCACGTGCTTGAGCGCA
>JAYRQX010000868.1:0-3404 GCA_041910415.1 Acetobacteraceae bacterium
CCCCCCCCCCCCCCCCCCTTCGCGCCAAATGCAATCGCCCTACGCCGCCGCCACCTCCACCCGCGCATCATTGTAGCAGGCGCCCTCCGCCAGATCGGCGCGCGCATCGGCCGAGACCAGCGCGCTGATCGTCTGCCCGGTCGGGCTGGTCGCGATCCACGCGCCCTTCTCGGACGCCACCACGCCAGGGGCCACGGCCTCCGTCACCTTCAACGCCAGGATGACCGCGCCGAGGTCGTTGAAGATGCGCACGCGCGCCCCGTCCTTCAGCCCGCGCGCCGCGGCATCGGCGGGGTTCATCATCAAGGGCGACGCTTCCCCCGCCGCCCCGCCGAAGCCGAGCAGCGTGGAGGAAATGCGCTTGTCCGACGCCGGCGAGATCAGCGCGAGGGGATGCCGCGGGTCCTCGACCGGCCGGTACTGCGGCAGCCGCGCATGCGCTCCCCAGCGGGTGGCGAGCACGTCCGAGACCAGCTCCACCTTCCCCGACGGCGTCGCCGGCCGGATATTCCTGAACAATGCGAAAGGCTCGCCATCCCGCGCGGTCATGCGGATCGCGCGATCGGTCGGCAACGCGCTTGGCCGCAGCCCCTGCAGCCGGGGATCGGCACCGTCCACCGCCTGGTCCATCAGCGCCGCGTCGTCGTCCTGGAAGCACGGATCATTGAAGCCGAAGCGCGCGGCGAGGCGCCGGAAGATCTCGGTGTTCGGCAGCGCCTCGCCCTGCGGCGGGACGACGGGCTCCGCGCGCTGCAGCCAGTGATGGCCATAGGCGGCGTAGAGGTCATGCACCTCGAACTGCGATGCCGCCGGCAGCACCACGTCGCAATGGCGCATGGATTCCGTCATCTGCACCTCGATGCCCACGGTGAAGATTTCTGTACGTTGGAGTCCGCGCCGCAGCCGGTTCTGGTCGGGGTGCACGACGATCGGGTTGTGGTTGTAGATGAAGACGGCGCGGATCGGCGGGTCGAGCGTGTCGTCCAGCATGTGCCTGCCGGCATCGTTGATGTTCAGCGTGCGCGTGCCGGGCGGCAGCAGATCGGGGCGCGTCAGCGCCGCGCCGGTCTTCGGGAAGGCGTTGCCCGCGCCGAGCGCGATGCCGCTCCGCGCATTCATCTTGCCCATCAGCACCGGCAGCGCGCAGCAGGCGCGGATGCCCGCACCGCCATTGCGGCCGCGTTCATTGCCGTTGCCCGGCGCGAAGAGCAGCGGATCGGCCTCCGCCATCCAGCGCGCCGCCCTGCGCAGCGTTTCTTCCTCCACGCCACAGACATCGGCCGCGCGCGCGATCGGCCACTCCGCCGCCGCGCGCATGTAGTCGTCGTAGCCCGCGACATGCGCCGCGATGAAGGCCGCGTCATGCGCGCCGAGGCGCTGCAATTCCAGCGCCAGCGCGTAGCCGAGCACCACATCCGTGCCCGGCCGCAGCTGCACGTACAGGTCCGCCTGTTCCGCGATCTTCGTTCGCAGCGGATCCACCACGATCAGCTTCGCACCCCGGCGGCGCGCCAGGCTGACCTGGCGCACCAGGTGCAGGTTCGTCACCGTGGCGTTGTTGCCCCACACCACCGTCAGCGCGGCATCCCCCGCCGCGTCCGGCCCCAGCCCCGGCACGGCGCCGAACAGGCCCACCCAGGCTTCGCGCCGCACGCCGCCGCACAGGGCACCGCGAAACAGCTGCGATGCGCCGAGGCGGTGGAAGAAGCGCAGCGACATCGAATCGCCCGAGAGCATCCCATGCGGCCCCGCATAGTTCAGCGGCATCACCGCCTGGGGTCCATGTTGCGCCACCACTGCGCTCACGCGCGCATGGATGGCGTCCAGCGCCTCGTCCCAGCTCGCCTGGCGGAACCTGCCCTCGCCGCGTGCGCCCACGCGGATCATCGGGTGCCGCACGCGGCCGGGGCCGTGGACGAAGTCCGCCGTGTGGTGCGCGACCTTGTTGCAGATGACGCCCGCCGTGTAGCCGAGCGCCGTGGATCCGCGGACCTTCACGATGCGCCCATCCTCGACGGTGACCGTCAGGCTGCAGGTGTCCGGGCAATCCAGCGTGCAGACGCTGGGCAGGTCGAGCGGCATGGTTCGACGTCCTCCACGCGAAGAGCCGTGAAGGCTAGGGCGAATGCATGGGGCAATCCAACGGGATTCCGGCCCCGGACGGGTCTGCTACGGGTAGGTGTAGCTGGGCTGCCAGGTCAGCATGGCCAGGAAGGTGTGGTTGTCGAACAGCGTCGGGCCGTACTCGCGCGGCACGCGCGAATACTGGTAGCCGATGTCGAATCCCAGGCTGCCGATGATGTTGCGCCCGAAGGAGATTTCGTAGAAGCGCTGCGTCGGCATCGGGTTCACCGCCTGCTTCTGCAGGTCCTGCTGGTAGATCAGCGCCGTGCGCCAGGGGCCGAAGGTCTGGCGCACACCCGCGGTGGTGAAGCGCCGCGTCGTCGTCTGCGCGACCGTCTCGCCCGTCGCGTCGTCGGTCACGAGCGGGCGGCCGCCGGCATTGTTGAACTGCACGTATTCGAAGAAGAACAGCGTGCGGAGATCGCGCGTCCACACATGCTCGTAGCGCGCGCCGGCGGCGAGGCCGAGCTCCCGCGCCGTGCCGTCCTGCCCGGGACCGCGTGACAGCAGCGCGAGGTGGTAGGAAAAATTCGGCAGCCAGGCGAAGCGGTCGCCATCGAGCGCCACGGAAAAATTGTTGAGCCGTCCCGTGTTGCCCGGCCCGCCCACGGCGGCCGAGGTGCGTTCGTAGCGCTCCGCATCGACGAAGCAGCAGGGCCGGCGGGTCACGAAGGTGCTGGACAGGATGGACCGGTCGCGGGTGAAGACCGCCGCGGAAAGATCGTGCTCGCCGAAGCGCGGGTCGCTCAGGAAGGTCCAGCTGCCGCCGACGCCGTTGGCCTCCTGGATCCAGTAGACCTCATGCGCGCGCCAGCGCGGCAGGATGCCGGGGAAGTAGTGGTAGCCATAGCCGAAGGGCGCGGTGAATTTGCCGATCTCGAAGCGCAGCGTGTCGGTCGGGTGCCAGTCGAGATAGAGGCTGTCGATGAAGCCGCCGGCGTAGCGGAAGCCGGTCACGCCGCCATTCGGATAGACCTCCTGCACCGGCTCCATGTGCAGCGAGGTCTGGATGGAGAATTGCTCGTTGAGATGCACGCCCATGAGCGCCTCGCCGCGCCCGAAGATCTGCGTGCCCTGCGACACGCCCGCCGCCTGGCGGGGGCTCGATGCCATGAAGAGGCGCAGATCGGCCTCGACCGTCACCTGGGGATAGCGGACGCCGGGCGGGGCCGGCACCGCGACGGGTTCCGGCACGACGAGCGGCTGGGAGGGATCGAAGGGCTGCGCCGCCGGGGCCGGCTGCTGCGCGGCGGCGGGCGGGGCGGCGGCGAGCAGCATCA
>JAYRQX010000869.1:0-2291 GCA_041910415.1 Acetobacteraceae bacterium
ACGGCGCGGTGCTCGATGCGGGCTGCGGTACCGGCGGCATGCTGCATCACCTCCGCACCCGGTCCCGGCGCGACATGGTGGGGCTCGAACACAACCCGGATGCGGCGCGGCGCAGCGTCGCCAAGGCGGGCGTGCCGGTTGCGAGCGGCGACGTCAATGCGCTGCCCTTCGCGCCCGAATGCTTCGCCGCGGTGCTGAGCCTCGACGTGCTCTGCCACCGGGCGGTGGAGCCCGCCCGCGCGCTGGCGGAATTCCGGCGCGTGCTCAGGCCCGGCGGCACGCTGATCCTGAACATGCCGGCCTATGACTGGATGCAGAGCGCGCACGACATCCGCGTGCACAACGCCCGTCGCAGCACCGCCTCAAGCCTGCGCGCCGAGCTTTCGGCCGCGGGCTTCGGAGCGATCGAGACGCGCTACTGGAACGCGCTGCTCTTCCCGCTGATGGTGCTGCAACGCAAGGTGCTGGCGCGCGGGGCGGAGCACGCCTCCGACGTCGGCGCCTTCCCCGCCTGGCTCGACACGCTGCTGCACGGCGTGACCGGGCTGGAGCAAGCCCTCACCCGGATCGGCCTGCGCTACCCCGCGGGCGGGTCCATCCTTGCCATCGCGACACGGTCTTGAGCACCGCGGCGCGACGATGAACACTGCCGCGCCGGGCAAGGCGCGGCGCTGACGGAGCCGAGAACCCATGCCCATCACCATCCGGGGCGAGACCTTCGACCATGGCCTCTCGATCGTCGTGCCCGTCTACCGGGGCGCGGGAACGATCGGCACGCTCGTCGCCGCCCTGTCCGAGCTGAAGCCGGAGGGGGGAATAGAAATCATCCTGGTCAACGACGGCAGCCCCGACCATTCGGGCGAGGTCTGCCGCGCGCTCGCGCGCAGCGCGACGGTGCCGCTGACCTATGTCGAGCACGCCCGCAATTTCGGCGAGCACAACGCGGTCATGACCGGGCTGCGCCAGGCGCGCGGCGCCTACGTCATCAACATGGACGACGACCTGCAGAACCCGCCGGAGGAGGTCATCAAGCTGTTCGACCACGCGCGGAGCGGCGACTGGGACGTGGTCTATACGCGCTACGCCGTGAAGGAGCATGCGGGCTGGCGCAACATGGGCAGCCGCTTCGCGAACAAGGTCGCGGACTGGCTGATCGACAAGCCCAGGGGGCTCTACCTCTCCTCCTTCCGCTGCATGTCGGCGCTGGTGGTGCGGGAAGTCACGAAATACCACGGCCCCTATCCCTACATCGACGGGCTGATCTTCCAGGCGACGCAGCGCGTGGACAGCCTGGAGGTGCGGCACTTCGCGCGCGCCGAGGGGCGGTCCAACTACACGATGACCCGGCTGCTGCGGCTCTGGATGAACCTCGCGACCAACTTCTCGGTGGTGCCGCTGCGGCTCGCGATCTTCGCGGGGCTCGGCATGGGCGTGCTCGGCATGATCGCGGCCGCCATCGTCATCTGGGAAGGGCTCTCCGGGCAGACGCCGTCGGGCTGGGCGTCGTCCATGACCGTGATGCTGCTGGTCGCCGGCGTGCAGTTCCTGATCCTCGGTGTGCTCGGCGAATATGTCGGCCGCGCCTTCCTCTCCTCGAACGGGAAACCGCAGGGCGTGGTGCGCGAGGTGATCGCAGCCGGCCCCACGGAGGCGCCGGGCCCGCGCCGCGAAGAGCGTCCCGCGATGAAGGTCGTGTCGTGATCGGCGCCTGGGTCTCGCTCGGTGTCGCGATCCTCGTCTCGCTGACCGGGCAGGTGCTGCTGAAGACCGGCGCGTCCGGCGCCGTCGCGGCATCGGGCGGCTTCGTGGACCAGCTCTTCCGCTGGCACACCATCATCGGGCTCGGCTGCTACGGCGGCGCGGCGCTGCTCTACATCGTGGCGCTCCGGCGCATCCCGATGAGCGTGGCGCTGCCCTGCACGGCGATCTCCTATGTCGCGATCGTGCTGATCGGCTGGATGGTCTTCAACGAGCCGCTGGGGATGCAGAAGATCGCGGCCATCGCGCTGATCTGCGGAGGGGTCGTGATGCTGGCGGCCTCGGCCTGATACCGGATTGCCGATGGTTTGACCTGCGGCCCGCAGGGCCGAGGCGCCGAACGGCGCCCGCCGGTGGTCCGGCGAGCCAAGCAAACCGGAGGTTTGCGCCCGGCGCTTGAGGGTCAGCAAAGATGAATACCAACGGTCGAAGCATTCGACCGTTGGTATGAGACGGCGGCGCGCCGGCCGGCGCGGCCTCATCACGTCGTCTCGGCCCGCAACAGAAAGCGGGGCTCAGCCGCCCGCGACGAT
>JAYRQX010000870.1:0-3409 GCA_041910415.1 Acetobacteraceae bacterium
GAAGCGCCCGACGTCAAGCGGCGCTTCGAGGAGAACGGCGCCTCGACCTGGCACACCACGCCGCAGGGCCTGGCCGATTTCCGGCGGGAGAACGAGGCACGCTTCGCGCCGCTGATCCGCGCCTCCGGCGCGCAGGTGGACTGAGCGGCGGCTGCGTGATGTAACGCATCGAGCAGGAGACCGACTTCCATGTCCGACGCCGCCGAGGCGCGCATCCGCGCCTTCCTCGCCGATGCCCGCCCTCGCGCCGAGGCGTTTCTCCGTGAGCTGGTGAAGGTCCCGTCGGACAATCCCCCCGGCGACTGCGCGCCGCATGCCGCCCGCGCGGCGGCGCTGCTGGAAGCGATGGGCTTCACGGTGGAACGCCACGTCGTGCCTGAAGCCGCGGTGAAGTCCGTCGGCATGGCGACGGCGACCAACCTCGTCGTGCGTCATCGCTTCGGCCCCGGCCCGGTCATCGCGCTGAACGCCCATGGCGACGTCGTGCCGCCGGGCGAGGGCTGGACGCAGGATCCCTATGGCGGGGCGATCGTGGATGGCTGGATGGTGGGCCGCGGCGCCGCCGTCTCGAAGTCCGATTTTTCCACCTATGCCTTCGCGCTGCTCGCGTTGAAGGAATGTGGCGCGACGCTGGGCGGCACCGTGGAACTCCACCTGACCTACGATGAGGAGTCCGGCGGCGAGATCGGTCCGGCCTGGCTGATCGCCCAGGGCATCTCCAGGCCTGACTACGCGATCTGCGCCGGCTTCTCCTACGCCGTGATCGAAGCCCACAATGGCTGCCTTCATCTGGAGGTCGAGGTGACCGGCCGCTCCGCCCATGCCGCCAAGCCCTGGACGGGCGTGGATGCGCTGGAAGCCGCGACCGGCATCCTCTCCGCGCTCTATGCCTGGCGCCGCAGCCTCGCTTCGCGCGTCTCCGCCGTCGCGGGCATCGGCGCGCCGCAGATGACGGTCGGGCTGATCGCGGGCGGCATCAACACCAATGTCGTGCCGGATCGCATCGCCTTCCGCCTCGATCGCCGCATGGTGCCGGAGGAGACTCCGGCCGAGGTCGAGGCCGAGCTCCGCGCTGTCGTCGAAGGCGCGGCGCGCGCCTATCCGGCGGCGAAGGTCGCGCCGCGCCGCATCCTGCTCGCCGCACCGCTGAAGCCGCTCGCGGGATCGGAAAAGCTGACCGCCGCGCTGACGAAGCGGGCCAGCGCGGTGTTCGGGGAGGCGATCGGCGCTTCGGGCGTGCCGCTCTACACCGATGCGCGGCACTATGCCGAGGCCGGCGTGCCCGTGGTGCTCTACGGCGCCGGCCCGCGCTCGATCGAGGAGGCGAATGCCCACCGCGCGGATGAGCGCGTGCCGCTCGCCGACCTGCACCGCGCGACCGAGGCCGTGGCTCTCGCGCTGAAGGACCTTCTCTCCGCCTGATCGGCGCTACTGCGCGGCGATGACGGCCGGCGCGGTGGCTTCCGTGAGCACGGCCCGGAAGCGGATCTGCGCGCGGAGACCGCGGGATTCGAAGCGGAGCGTGACGGCGGCATCCGGGCCCAGATCCGCCGCCAGCGCGCGTTCCAGCAGGCGCGTGCCGAAGCCGCGGCGTTCGGGCGTCGGCGCAAAGACGGGCGGCCCGCCGGATTCCACCCATTCGAACTGCACCAGGCCGTCATCGGTGACGGTCCAGGATGCACGCACCGTGCCTTCGGGCCGCGACAGGGCACCGTGCTTCGCGGCGTTCGTCGCGAGCTCATGCAGGGCGAGCACGACCGCCTGCGCCTGGGCCGGGCGCAGCATCAGCCCGCTCGGGCCGTCCACCACGACGCGCCGGCCTTCGCCAAGCCAGGGACCGAGCGCGGCCGGCACCACCTGCGCGAAATCCGCCTCCTCCCAGGCATGGGCGGTCAGCAGGTCGTGGGCGCGCGCCAGCGCCTGCAGGCGGGCGACGAAGTCCTGCCCGAAGCGACGCGGGTCGCCGGCGCTGCCGCGCAGCGTCTGCGCGGCGATGGACTGCACCGTCGCCAGCGTGTTCTTCACGCGGTGGTTCAGCTCGCGCAGCAGCAGCTCGCGCGAATGCTCGGCGCGCACGCGGTCGGTCACGTCGTGCAGCACGGCCGAGACGCCCGTCACCTGGCCATCGGCATTGGTGACGGGATGGCAGGATGCGAGCCAATGCCGCGTGTTGCGGACGGCGCCCGGCGTATCGCCCGAACAGGAGACATCGAGCACGGGTCGCCCGGTCTCCAGCACCGTCTGCTGAGCGGTTTCCAGCGGCTCGGCGAGGCCCGCCGGCATGACCTCGCGCGCCGTACGACCGATATGCGCGCCGGTCGGCAGGCCGCTGATGGCCGCGACACGCGCATTGATGTTGAGGAATTTCAATTCCCGGTCCACCAGCGCGAGGCCCACCGGCACGCTGTCATAGACGGCGCGCAGTTCGGCGATGGTCTGGCGCACCTGCGCCTCGTTGGCCGCCCGCGCCTCGATGGCGCCGCGCCGGTCGCCCACATCGCGGACCGTGCCGTACCACTCGGTGATGCGCCCCGCACCGTCGAGAACCGGGACACCCGTCGTGCGCACCCAGCGCCAGGCCCGCGGATCCTCGGCGGCGCGGAGACGATACTCCACGTTCATCGGCGCGCGGGCCACCAGGCAGCGACCCCAGGCGGCGAGGGCGGGCGCGCGGTCGTCGGGATGCACCACGGTCAGCCAGCCATCGCCCATCGCCTCCGCCTCGGTCTGCGCGGTGAGCGCCGCCCAGCCCGCGGCCTCGGTCAGCGCACCCCCGGCATCGGCGCGCCAGGTGACGAGCGCCCCCGTCTCGGCCAGGGCACGATGGCGCTTCTCGCGCGCCGAAAGGGCGGCGGTGGCATGCAGCAGCTGCAGGCGGAGCGCCTCGAACTCGGCGGTCGCCAGGGCAAGCGGCGGGTCGGGCAGGGGGGCATCGCCCGCTTCGGCGACCGCCTGTGCGAAATCGGTGAGCGCCACGATCGGCCGGCGCAGGCGCCCGGTCATCAGCACCGAGCCCGCAAGGGCGACGAAGAAGGCCATCGCCGCGGCGAGGATGCCGGGCAGGATCACATCGCGCTTCGCCCAGGCGAGGTCGCCGATCGGGATCACCGCCACGACGGTCCATCCAGGCCCGTTGCCGAGGCGCCGCATCACCGCGCGCTGGGGCGCCGTCGTGCTGATCGCGGCTTCGAAGGCGACGCCGTCGGGCACGGTCGCGAGGAGGCGCGGGTCGATCGTGAAGTCGCCCGAGCGCCCCGCGCCGAGACCGGCGAGGAGCTGGCCCCGCGCGTCGAACAGCAGCACGGTCCCCTGGCTCGCGACGCTGGCAAGGCGCTGCTCGATCCGCGCGATCTCGAGCTGGCCGACCAGCGCCGCGACGGCGGCCCCGCCGCGGATCACCGGCACGACC
>JAYRQX010000871.1:0-3876 GCA_041910415.1 Acetobacteraceae bacterium
ACCACCAGGGGATGCCGTTCAACGCCGGCACGATCAGCGCGCGATCACCGGCCAGCGCCGCGATGGTCTCGCGCGCCGCGGGCACGTCATGGCCCTTCATGCCCATCAGCAGGATGTCTGCGCCAGCCAGCGCGGCCGTGTCGTTGCTTGCGGGCAGTCGGAAATTCTCCACGCTCTCGCCCTCGGCGAACACCAGCCCGTCCGCCTGCAGCGCGGCCAGAGTCGCGCCACGCGCGAAAAGCCGGACATCGCACCCCGCGCGCGCCAGGCCCGCAGCCAACCAGCCGCCGACCGCGCCCACACCCAGGACCGTCACGCGCATGCCTTGTCTCCCTGGACGATCATGGGCGAGGCTGGTAGCGCGGGCACAGGCATCTGACGAGGGGAACGCCATGGAACCGATCGAGGGGCTCGAGACGATCTCGGTCACCTATGCCGACAAGGTCGCGACGGTGACGGTGGATCGCCCGCCCGTGAACGCCCAGAACAGCCGCTTCCGCGCGGATCTGACCCGCGTCTTCGACATCCTGCACGACGAGAAATCCGTGCGTGCCGTCATCCTCACCGGCGCGGGCAAGGCCTTCTCGGCCGGCGCGGATCTGAAGGACCGGCCCGATCCCGCGAACCGCGGCGCCTTCGCCCGCCACAACCGCAATGTCCGCACGGCCTTCGAAGCCGTGACGGAATGCGAGAAACCCATCGTCTGCGCGCTGAACGGCGCGGCGATCGGCGCCGGGCTGGTGCTGGCGCTGAGCTGCGACATCATCGTCGCCAGCGAGAGCGCCTGGGTCGCGATGACCGAGGTGGATTGGGGGCTTGCCGGCGGCGTCAAGCACATCCGCCGCTTCTTCGGTGAATCCGACGCGCGGCTGCTGATGTACACGGCGCGGCGGATCAGCGGGGTGGAACTGTTCCGCATGAACGTGGTCTCGGCCTGCGTGCCGCCGGAAAAGCTCATGGACACGGCGCTCGGCATCGCGCAGGAGATCGCGACGAAAAGCCCGATGGCCGTCCGCGCGGCCAAGCGATCCTTCAGCATCACCGAGGAACTGCCGCTGCACGAGGGCTATCGCTACGAGCAGTTGCAGACCTGGGCGCTCGCCTCCAGCGCGGACCGCGCCGAGGCCGCGCGCGCCTTCGCCGCGAAGCGCAAGCCTGACTTCAAGGACTGAGAGGGAACGGACATGGCGACCTACAGCTTCGAACACATCCATCTGCGCAGCCCGGACCCGGAGGCGACCGCGACCTGGTACGAACGCATGTTCGGCGCCAAGGTCATCCGCTCGGTCGTGCAGGGTGCGCCGCGCGTCGATCTCGATCTCTGCGGCGCGACCGTCTTCATCGCCCCGATCAACGAGGCGAAGACCGGCGCGTCGCCTTCGGCGCCCTATCAGGGGCTGGAACATATCGGGCTTCGCGTGGACGATATCGACGCGGCGGTGGCCGAGCTGAAGGCCAAGGGCGTGCGCTTCACGCTGGAGCCGATGGAACTGCGCCCCGGGCTGCGCATCGCCTTCCTGCGCGGGCCGGAGGATGTCTCGATCGAGCTCCTGCAACGCAGCGCGGCCTGAGAACCGGGCGGCGTGCGGCGTCAGGCCGGCTTCGGCCGCCGCATCATCAGCGCCGGCGCGATCGCCAGCAGGAAGATGAAGGCCGAGAAGTAGAAGCTGTCGCGGAAGGCGAGCATCATCGCCTGCCCCAGCACGATGCGACCAAGATAGTCCAGTGCGCCGCTCTGTCGGACCACGTCCGGCACGCCGTCCTGCGCCATCAGGTTCTCGACCTGGCGCAGCGTCTCGAGCGTCGCGAAATTGCCGGGATGCTGCGTCATGGTCAGCGTCTGGGAATGCAGCTCGATATGCTGTTCCAGCACGATGGAAAGCAGGTTCACGCCGATCGCGCCACCGAACTGGCGCGTGAAGTTGATGGCGCCCGCGCCTTGCCCGAGGAATTGCGGCGGCAGGGCCCGCAGCGCGCTGGCATTCATGCTGGGCATCGTCAGCCCCAGCCCGATACGGCCGATCAGGATCCAGACCGCCATCTGCCAGAAGGTCGTGTCGGAATCCACGAAGGCGAGCAGCAGCGACGAGACGACGAACAGCACCATCCCCGCGGTCACGGGAAAGACCGGCGGCACGCGGTCCGCGATACGGCCGGCGATGGGGAAGACAAGGATCATCGTCAGCCCCGCCGGCATCAGCAGCAGCCCGGCCTGCGTCGCCGTGTAGCCCTGCACGAGCTGGACGAAGAGCGGCGCGAGATAGGTCGTGCCGAAGATGCCGATGCCATAGACGACCGCGACCGCCGAGGCAGCCGCAAAGCCGCGATTGGCGAAGATGCGCACGTTCAGCATCGGCGCGGGCGTCTTCAGCTCCCACCACACGAAGGCGATGGTGGCGGCTGCGGCGAGCGTCAGCTCGACCTCGACATTCATAGAGCCCCAGCCATGGCGCTGCCCGCTCTGCAGCCCGGTCAACATCGCGACCAGCGCGCCCGAGAGCAGCGCGAAGCCGATCCAGTCGAAGGGCCGCTTCGCCTTGCGCGGATCGCGCGCGGGCAGGAACCAGAAGCCCAGCACCATGCCGAGGATCGCGACCGGCATGCTGAGGAAGAAGACTGATCGCCAGCCCCAGGTATCGACCATCAACCCGCCGATCGCGGGCCCCAGCGCCGGCGCCAGTACCACGCCGACGGCCGTGATTCCCATCGCCTGGCCGCGCTTGGCGGGGTCATAGACCTGGAAGACCACCTGGGTCGTGAAGGGTTGCAGGATGCCGCCCACCGCGCCCTGCATGACGCGCCCCACGATCATCATGGCCTCGGAGGGCGCGAAGCCCGAGACGAAGGAACCGATGAGGAAGATCACCACGCAGCTGGCATAGGTCGCGCGGTAGCCGAAGCGCTCGATCATCCAGGCGTTCAGCAGCATGCAGGCGGTGACGGCGGCGAGGAAGGAGGTCGAGATGAGCTGCGCCCGGTCCTGCCCGATGCCATAGGCGCCCATCACCTCGGGCAGCGCGACGTTGACGATGGTCGAGGAGAGGATGGTCGCGACCGTCCCGATCAGCGCGGTCACGGTGACGTAGAGGCGGTAGCGCGGCCCGTACCGCTCGAACATCGCCTCGAAGCCGTGGAGCGGCGCCGGCACACCGCCGCGCACGGCCTCACTCACCGATGCGCGCCTCGACGATCACCAGCATGCCCGGGCGCAGCGCGACATCGGCGGGAAGCTCGTCCAGCACGATCCGCACCGGAAGGCGCTGGGTGATGCGGGTGAAATTGCCGGATGGATTGGGCGCGGGCAGCAGCGCGAACTCGCTGGTCGCGGCCGGGGCGATGCGCTCCACGCGACCATCGAAGACGCGCCCGGGCCAGGCATCTACGGTCACGCGCACGCGGCGGCCGGCGGCGAAGTGGCGGATCTCGGTTTCCTTGACATTGGCCTCGATGCGCACGCGGCGCTCGTCATGCACCATCATCATGCGCTGGCCGGCGGTGACGAACTCGCGGGGGTCCACGAAGATGCGGTCCACGATGCCGTCGAAGGGCATCCTGATAGTCCGGTCGTTCAGGTCGAGCGCCGCCCGGTCGCGCTGGGCGCGCAACTCCGCTTCCTGCGGCTCCAGCGCATCGAGCTGGCGCGAGAGCACGTTCAGCTCCTCGCGTGCGGCGGCGGCGGCGGAAATCTGGGCCTCGGCGGCCTCGATCTCGGCCGACGCCGCCTGGACACGATGGCGCGCGACGGCGAGCAGCGCGAGCGTCTGGTCCAGGCGCTGCCGCGTGCCGGAGCCGCTGGAAGAAAGGTCGCGCGCGCGGGCATGTTCGGAGTCCGCGAAGATGCGGTCCGCCTCGGCCGAGAGCTGCGCGGCGCGGGCG
>JAYRQX010000872.1:0-4621 GCA_041910415.1 Acetobacteraceae bacterium
GCCAGCACATCCAGCCCGCCGGGGCGCGGCGGGTCGCCATCCAACTCGCCTGCCGCCACGGCTTCCGTCGCGGCGACGCATTCCACCACCTCGAAGCGGTTGGCCGGCACCAGCGCGGCGCGGGAGGGTTCGTCCATGCGGTGGTTGGACCGCCCCACGCGCTGCAGAAGCCGCGACACGCCCTTGGGCGCCGCGACCTGGATCACCTGGTCCACATCGCCCCAGTCGATGCCGAGGTCGAGCGAGGCCGTCGCCACCACGCCGCGCAGCCGGCCCGCCGCCATCGCCGCTTCCACCTTGCGCCGCTGCTCGACGGTGAGCGAGCCGTGATGCAGCGCGATCGGCAGGTTGTCCTCGTTCAGCCGCCACAGCGCCTGGAACATCAGTTCCGCCTGGGCGCGCGTGTTGACGAAGACGATGGTGACCCTGGCCGCACGGATGCGCTGGTACACGTCGGGCGCCGAGGCGAGCCCCATATGCCCGCCCCAGGGCAGGCGCCCCTCCGGCAGCATGATGTCGAGCACCGGCGGCGCGCCGCCCTTCGTCTCGATCAGCCGCACGTCGTCGGGGCGCGCCGTCGGCGACAACCAGGCCCGCAGCGCATGCGGCTCCGCGACCGTCGCCGACAGCCCGACGCGCCGGGCGCCCGGCGCCAGCATCGTCAATCGTGCCATGCAGAGCGCCAGCTGATCCCCGCGCTTCGTTCCCGCCAGCGCATGCACCTCGTCCACCACGATCGCGCCGAGGCCGCCGAAGATGTCGCGCGCATCGGGCAGGGAGAGCAGCAGTTCCAGGCTCTCCGGCGTGGTCAGCAACATCTGCGGCGGCATCTCCCGCTGCCGCGCGCGGCGATTGGCCGGCGTGTCGCCGGTGCGGGTCTCGATCCGGATCGGCAGCGCCATCTCCGCGACCGGGGCGGCGAGGTTGCGCGCGATGTCCACCGCGAGCGCCTTCAAGGGCGAGACATAGAGCGTGTGCAGCCCCTCCCGCGGCGCGCGGGCGAGATCGACCAGGCTCGGCAGGAAGCCGGCCAGCGTCTTGCCGCCGCCGGTGGGGGCCACCAGCAGCGCGCTCTCGCCGGCCTCGGCCGCCTTCAGCAGGGCCAGCTGGTGCGGTCGCGGCGTCCAGCCGCGCGCGGCGAACCAGCCGGCAAACGGTTCCGGTAATGTTCTCATTCATGCCCACTATGGCGATCATTCAGCGGGGAGAGAAGGGGATTGCGCTGGCGCAAGCGCGCAACGCCCCCGAAGGCGCAGAGGGGTCCCGGACGCTGGAAGGAGAAGGCGACCATGCGCAAAGCCGATTTCGACCTGACCGATCCCGGGGTGGTGCTCCGCCTGATGTGCGGGCTGTTCTACGCGCCCCACATCCTCTTCAAGCTCGGCAACATGGCGGGCTCGGCCGCCTTCTTCGGCCGCGTGCTGCCGATGGGCGAGGTGATGCTCTATTTGGCGCTGGCCGCCGAGACGGCCTGCCTCATCGGGCTCACGCTGAACATCATGACCAAGTGGCTGGGGTTCGTCTCGGCCGGGATCATGGCGATCGCGGTCTATGCGACGCTGATGACCAAGGGGATGGCCTGGCTGTGGAACCTGGGCGGCGTGGAATACCTGGTGTTCTGGGGCGTGGCGTCCGTGGCGCTCGCCGTCCATGCCTGGAAGCAGGAGAAGGCGCGCCATGGCCGCAACTTCCTGCTGATGCCGGCGGCCGCCGGGGCTTGATTCGCGGCCCGGGGGTGTCACGTCTGGCGCCATGGCCGCGCCGCATCCCGAAACCTGGCTGAAGGTGACGCCCGCCGGGCTGCTCTGCGAGCCCGGCGGGTTCTTCATCGACCCGACGCGCGCGGTGGACCGCGCCGTTGTCACACATGGCCATTCCGATCACGCGCGCCCCGACCATCGCGCAGTCCTCGCCACCGCCGGGACGCTTGCCATCATGCGCACGCGCATGGGCGCGGAGCGGGCCGGAACCTCGCAGCAGCCGCTGCGCTATGGTGAGCGGATCACGATCGGCGGCGTGGCGCTCTGGCTGCGTCCGGCGGGGCATGTGCTCGGCTCCGCACAGGTCTGCCTGGAATGGCAGGGCAGCCGCGCCGTCGTCTCCGGCGACTACAAGCGCCGCCCCGACCCGACCTGCGCGCCCTTCGAGGTCGAGCCCTGCGACGTCTTCGTCACCGAGGCAACCTTCGCCCTGCCCGTCTTCCGCCATCCTCCGGCGGAGCAGGAGATCGCGAAGCTGCTGCGCTCGGTTGCGCTGTTCCCGGACCGCACGCATGTCGTCGGCTGCTATTCGCTCGGCAAGTGCCAGCGCCTGATCGCCATGCTGCGCCGCGCGGGGTGGGATCGGCCGGTCTTCCTGCACGGCGCCCATATCCCGCTCTGCCGCACCTATGAGGAGTGCGGCGTGCCCCTGGGCGAACTGCGCCAGGCAACGGTGCAGGGGAAGGACGCGCTGAAGGGCGCGATCGTGCTGGCGCCGCCCTCGGCCGTCGCCGACCGCTGGGCGCGGCGGCTGGCCGATCCCGTCGTCGCCGTCGCCTCGGGCTGGATGCGCGTGCGCCAGCGCGCGAAGCAGGGCGGCGTCGAGCTGCCGCTCGTCATCTCCGACCACGCCGACTGGGACGAGTTGCTGCAGACCGCCGAGGAGGTGCAGGCGCCCGAGATCTGGGTGACGCATGGGCGGGAGGATGCGCTGATCCACGCCCTCGGCCGGCGCGGCATCCGCGGCCGAGCCCTGCACCTGGTGGGCTTCGGCGACGAGGACGAGGCCGAGGAGGCGACCGCGTGAGCCTGCCCGCCTTTGCCGAATTGCTGGAAGGCCTGGTCTTCACGCCCGGCCGCAACGCGAAGCTCGCGCTGATCGGGCGCTGGTTCGCGACGCAGCCCGACCCCGAGCGCGGCCTGGGTCTCGCCGCCATGACCGGCGAGTTGTCGTTCCGCGCCGCCAAGCCCGCGATGATCCGCGAGCTCGCCACGTCGCGGATCGACGCGGAGCTGTTCCGCATCTCCTACGACTATGTCGGCGACCTCGCGGAGACCGTCGCGCTGATCTGGCCGCAGCGCGCCGGGGTGAACGCGCCGCCGCCGCTGCTCTCCGAGGTCGTGGAGGTGCTGGAGCACACGCCGAAGGCGGAGCTTCTCGCGGTGATCGCGGGATGGCTCGACACGCTGGACGCCTCTGCGCGGCTCGCGCTGATCAAGCTGATCACGGGCGGTCTGCGCGTCGGCATCTCGGGCCGTCTCGCGCGCGTGGCGCTGTCAGAGTGGTCGGGCCAGCCCGTCGAGGCGATCGAGGAGGCCTGGCACGGCGTCAGCCCGCCCTACGAACCGCTCTTCCTGTGGCTGGAGGGTCGCGCCGAGCGCCCCGATCCGCGGGAGGCGCCGGTCTTCCGCCCGCTCATGCTCGCGCATCCGCTGGATGATGCGGAGATCGCCGCGCTGCGGCCGCAGGACTGGCGCGCCGAATGGAAATGGGACGGCATCCGTGTGCAGCTCACCGCCGGCCCGGGCGGCCGCCGCATCTGGTCGCGCGGCAGCGAGGACATCTCCGCCTCCTTTCCTGATATCGGCGCGGCGATGGATTTCCATGCCGTGCTGGACGGCGAGCTGCTGATCCTGCGCGGCGCCGAGGTCGCGCCCTTTTCCGACCTGCAGCAGCGCCTGAACCGCAAGGCGCCGAGCGAGCGGATGCAGGCCGAGTTTCCCGCGGGCGTGCGCCTCTACGACATGCTCTTCGACGGCGCGGAGGATCTGCGCGCGCTCTCCTTCGACGAACGGCGGCGGCGGCTGGAGGCCTGGTTCGCGCGCACCCGGCCCCGCCGCATGGATCTCTCGGAACAACTGTCCTTCACGGAGATGGCGCAGCTCGCCGTGCTGCGCGACGGGGCGCGCGCCGCTTCCATCGAAGGGCTCATGCTCAAGCACGCCGACAGCCCCTATGTCGCCGGGCGCGTGAAGGGGCTGTGGTGGAAGTGGAAGCGCGATCCGCTCTCGATCGACGCGGTGCTGATGTATGCGCAGCGCGGCCACGGCAAGCGCAGCAGCTTCTATTCCGACTACACGTTTGGACTGTGGCGCCCGGACGGGCAGGGGGGCGAGGAACTTGTGCCTGTCGGCAAGGCCTATTCCGGCTACACCGATGAGGAGCTCGTCTGGCTCGACCGCTGGATCCGCAACCACACCACCCAGCGCTTCGGCCCGGTGCGGGAGGTCGAGAAGGAGCTGGTGATGGAAGTCGCCTTCGACGCGGCGCAGCGCTCCGGCCGGCATAAATCGGGGGTCGCGCTGCGCTTCCCCCGCATCGCGCGCATCCGCCGCGACAAGCCGGCGCATGAGGCGGACCGGCTCGACAACCTCATGTCCTATATCGCCTGACCGCGCGTTTGCGTCCCGCGCGCAGCGGGACTAGATCGCGCTCCATGATCTCGCTGCCGCGCCGCTCCATCCTCGCTGCCGCCCTGGTGGCCCCCGCCGCTGCTCCCGCGCAACCGGCCTGGCCCGCGCGGCCCATCCGCGTCATCGTCCCGTTCCCGCCCGGCCAGGCGACCGACATCATGGCGCGCCTCATGGCCGAGCGGCTGCAGCCGCGCCTCGGCCAGAACCTGGTGGTCGAGAACCGCGGC
>JAYRQX010000873.1:0-5919 GCA_041910415.1 Acetobacteraceae bacterium
CCGTGCCCATCGGCACCGCGACCACGTCGCGGGGATGCACGCGCACCACCGGCAGCAGGCTCCCGGCCGGCAGGGCCGCGCCGACGGGGAAGGGGCCCACCTTCAGGCTGGTCATGCAGGGGCGGAGCGGGTCTTCCTCGGTGCGGTTGCGGCGCACGGTGATGGTGCGGCCCGGCTCGCGCGGGCCGGTCTCGGGATCCACGGGCTCCCCCGGGGCCTCGTAGCCCAGCACATAGCCTTCGGCGTCGATCGCCAGGCCCCGGCTGTCCACATAGTCGAACAGATCCTCGACCGGGCGCCGCGCCGGATTCTCCATGAGGTTGGCGGCGAAGGCGAGCAGCGGTGAATAGTCCAGCCCCTGCTGCTTCATCCACAGCATGCGATCAGCGACCGGGCTGCGCAGTTCCTCGTCATCCAGCCGGATTTCCTGCTCCGTCACGACGAACCGGCCATGACGGTCCACGCCGCCCGTGTCGGGCGCCTTGATGGCGCGCCCGGCGGTGGACAGGCCGGCCAGGTTCGACAGCAGCAGCAGCACCGCCGCGACGACATTGGGGTCCCCGTCGCGGCGCGCGGCTTCGGCGGCCCGCACCAGGTTGGATGCCACGGCAAAATGCGGATGGCTCGCCGTGAGGACGTGCGTCTGGCCCGTCGGTGTCGTGAACAGAACCGAACGGGGAGCAGCCGCAATCAGGAATGGCAGGGACATGGCATTTCACGTGCGGTTTGGAGTCGGAATCCTGGCTTCAATTTCCTGCGATTGTCAAGGAATTTCGCCCTAAACGCGAGTATGATGAGGGGTTGCAACCTTCCGCAACCGGGCCGTATTCCGCCCTGGGGTCTCTCGTCTTTCGTGCCGGAAATCCCTATATTTCCCGCCGAATCCTGCCCCCTCCGGGGCAACCGGTCCCTTCAGGGTTTTAGGACATCATCTTGAGCGACAGCACGGCGGACGGCGGCACGGGCCGGCCGGAGGATACGCTTCCGGTTGCGCTCGAGGAGGAGATGCGGCGCTCCTACCTCGACTATGCGATGAGCGTCATCGTCGCGCGGGCCCTGCCCGATGCGCGCGACGGCCTCAAGCCGGTGCACCGGCGCATCCTCTTCTCGATGCAGGAAGCCGGCTACACCTCGGACAAGCCGCACCGGAAATCCGCGCGCGTGGTCGGCGACGTCATGGGCAAATACCACCCGCATGGCGACGCCGCGATCTACGACGCCATGGTGCGCATGGCGCAGCCCTTCTCCATGCGCGTGCCGCTGATCGACGGGCAGGGGAATTTCGGCAGCGTGGACGGCGATCCGCCGGCGGCGATGCGCTACACGGAAGCGCGGCTGGCCAAGTCCGCCATGGCGCTGCTGGACGGCATCGACGAGGACACGGTCGATTTCCAGCCGAACTACGACGAGAGCGCGGATGAGCCGCGCGTGCTGCCGGCCGCCTTCCCGAACCTGCTGGTCAACGGCGCGCAGGGCATCGCCGTCGGCATGGCGACGAACATCCCGACCCACAATCCGGGCGAGATCATCGACGCGACGCTGGCGCTGATCGCCAACCCCACGCTGACGCTCCAGGAGCTGATGGAGATCGTGCCCGGCCCGGACTTCCCGACCGGCGCGCTGATCCTCGGCCGCTCCGGCATCCGCGCGGCCTTCGAGACGGGCCGCGGCTCCATCCCGCTCCGCGCCCGCTGCGAGATCGAGGAGATGCGCGGCGGGCGGCAGCTCATTGCCGTCACCGAGCTTCCCTACCAGGTCAACAAGGCGACGCTGCTGGAAAAGATCGCCGAGCTCGTCCGCGCCAAGGCGATCGACGGCATCTCCGATCTCCGCGACGAGAGCGACCGGTCCGGCATGCGCATGGTGATCGAGCTCAAGCGCGACGCGACGGCGGAGGTGGTGCTGAACCAGCTCTACCGCATGACGCAGTTGCAGACCTCCTTCGCCGTGAACTTCCTGGCGCTCGACAATGGGCGCCCCAGGCAGATGGGGCTCAGGGACGCGCTGATGTGCTTCATCGCCTTCCGCGAGGAGGTGATCCTGCGCCGCTCCCGCTTCCGCCTGAACAAGGCGCGCGAGCGTGGGCATCTGCTGATCGGCCTCGCCATCGCGGTCGCGAATCTGGACGAGGTGATCCGCGTCATCCGCGAAAGCCGCGACGCGGCGGAGGCGCGCGAGGCGCTGATGAACCGCGACTGGCCCGCCGGCGATGTCGGCGCGCTGCTGGCGCTGGTGGATGATTACCGCAACCAGGTCACGCCCGAAGGCACGGTGCGGCTGACCGAGGAACAGGCCCGCGGCATCCTGGAACTCCGCCTGCAGCGCCTGACGGGGCTGGAGCGCGAGAAGATCACCGCGGAACTCGAGGAGGTCGGCGCGAAGATCCGCGAATTGCTGGACATTCTCGGCTCGCGCATCCGCCGCATGGAGGTGATGACGGCGGAGCTGACCGCGATCCGCGCCCAGATCGCCTCGCCGCGCCTGACGGAGATCGTGGACGGCCTCGCCGACGTGGACGATGAGAGCCTGATCGAGCCCGGCACCATGGTCGTCACGCTGACGCGCGACGGCTATGTGAAGCGCACGCCGCTCGAGACCTTCCGCGCCCAGGGCCGCGGCGGCAAGGGCCGCACGGGCGCCGGGACGCGGGAGGACGACGTCGTCATCCGCAGCTTCATCGGCCACACCCACCAGCATGTTCTCTTCTTCACGAGCCGCGGCCTGGCCTTCCGCGAGAAGGTCTGGCAGTTGCCCGAAGCCGGGCCGAACGGACGTGGCCGCTCGCTCCGCCAGGTGCTGCAGTTGCAGGAGGACGAGAGCGTCACGGCCGTGCTGCCGCTGCCGCAGGACGAGAGCCTGTGGGAGAGCCTGCATCTCGTTTTCGCGACGCTGCAGGGCAATGTCCGCCGCAACCGGCTGTCGGACTTCAAGAACGTCCGCTCCAGCGGCCTCATCGCCATGAAGCTGGACGAGGGCGACAGTCTGATCGGCGTCGCCACCTGCCGGGAAGGCGACGACGTGCTGCTGGCCACGCGCATGGGCAAGGCGATCCGCTTCGTCGCGGATGCCGACACGCTGCGCGTCTTCGCCGGCCGCGCGTCCGACGGCGTGCGCGGCATCCGCCTCGCGAGCGGCGATACCGTCATCGCGCTCTCGGTGCTGCGCCATATCGATGCGAAGCCGGAGGAACGGCAGGCCTACCTGAAGGCTGCTGCCGCCAAGCGTCGCGCCCCGGGCGAGGACGCGGAGGCGAACGGGGACGCCAATGGCAGCGCGCCCGAGGACGCCGAGGAACTGGCCGAGGAGATCGCCCTCAGCCCCGAGCGCTTCGCCGAGCTGGAAGCGGCGGAGGAGATGCTGCTGACCGTCACCGACAACGGCTTCGGCAAGCGGACATCGGCCTACGAGTACCGCGTCACCGGCCGCGGCGGGCAGGGCATCAACGGCGTCACGCTCAGCCAGCGCACCGGCACCGCCGTCGTCGCCACCTTCCCGGTGCGCGAGGGCGACCATGTCATGCTGGTCACCGATGGCGGCCAGTTGATCCGCATCGAGGCGGACAGCGTGCGCATCACCGGCCGCATGGCACAGGGCGTGACCCTCATGCGCACGGCCGAGGAAGAGCATGTCACGTCCTGCTTCCCGGTCGCGGATGACGGCGAGGGTGAGGACGCCCCGCCCACGGAGGAGACACCAGATCCCAATGCCTGAACGCGTCGGCCTCTATCCGGGCACCTTCGACCCCGTCACCAACGGCCATCTCGACATCATCAGCCGGGCCGCGAAGCTCTGTTCCACGCTCGTCGTCGGCGTTGCCATCAACACCGGCAAGGGCCCGCTCTTCAGCCTGGAGGAGCGCGTCGAGCTGGTGACGGCGGAGACGAACGCCATCGCCGCCCGCACCGGCACGGTGATCGAGGTCCGCCCCTTCCAGGGCCTGCTCGTGCAGTTCGCGCGGCAGGTCGGCGCGGGGATGATCGTGCGGGGGCTGCGCGCGGTGACCGATTTCGACTACGAGTTCCAGATGACGGGGATGAACCGGCGCCTCGATTCCGACGTCGAGACCGTGTTCCTGATGGCCTCCGAGACCAACCAGTTCATCGCCTCCCGCCTGGTGAAGGAGATCGCCATGCTGGGCGGCGAGATTTCGACCTTCGTACCGAAACTGACCCTGGAACGCACGCTCGCCCGCGTTCGCCAGGCCAAGGGAGAAAAGGCATGATCCACCTCACCCGCCGCGGCCTGGTGGCTGCCGGCGCCGTCCTCGCCGCGCCCGCCATCGCCCGCGCGCAGGCCGCGCGGCCGCTGATCAACATGGAGCTGAAGGATGGCCGCGTCGTCATCGAGACGCGCCCCGACCTGGCACCACGGCATGTCGAGCGGATCGTCGCGCTGACCCAGCGCGGCTTCTACGACAACTGCCCCTTCCACCGCGTGATCCCGGGCTTCATGGCGCAGACCGGCGATCCCACGGGCACCGGCACGGGCGGCGCGCGCTCGGCCGGTTTCCAGGATCTGCAGGCCGAGTTCTCCCCGCCATCCCGCGCCCGCTTCATCCGCGGCACCTGCGGCATGGCGCGGACCGCCCAGCCCGACACGGCGAACAGCCAGTTCTTCATCATGTTCGCGCCGAACGCGGGTCTCGACGGCCAGTACACGATCTGGGGCGCGGTGATCTCCGGCATGGATGCGGTGGACCGCATCAAGGCGGGCACGCAGGGGAACAACGGCGCCGTGCCGCCGCCGCCCGACCGCATCCGGCGCATGACGCTGGGCTGAGCATTTCCCCAAGCAAGGACGAGATCCGATGTCAGAGAACACCGCGGCCGATGCCGAGAACACGCTTCATCTGGAACTGAAGGACGGCCGCGTCGTCATCCAGCTGCGTCCCGACCTGGCACCGCAGCATGTCGAGCGGATCAAGGAGCTCGCGCGCAAGGGTTTCTATGACGGCGTGGTCTTCCACCGCGTCATCGAAGGCTTCATGGCCCAGGGCGGCGATCCCACCGGCACCGGCACGGGCGGCGCGCGCGACCTCGGCTATGCCGACCTGCCGGCCGAGTTCGCCTCACCCTCCGTCGCGCGTTACGTCCGCGGCACCTGCGGCATGGCGAGGACCAGCAACCCCGACAGCGCGAACAGCCAGTTCTTCATCATGTTCGCCCCCGCGCCGAGCCTGGATGGCCAGTACACCATCTGGGGCCAGGTGATCGCGGGCATGGAACTGGTGGACAAGATCAAGCGCGGCGCCGGCCATTCCGGCATGGTGCAGGACCCCGACAAGATCATGTCCATGAAGGTCGCGGCCGACGCCGCTGCCTGACCGGCGGGGCGGCTTGCCGCCCCTCGGCGTGCCTTTCGGCATGACGCCCTTCCGCACGCGCGGCGCCGGTGCTACCAGCCGGCGCCCGCAGGGCGTGCCCCTAGCTCAGCGGTAGAGCATTCGACTTTTAATCGAATGGTCGTGGGTTCGATCCCCACGGGGCACACCATTTTCCCTTGATACCGGATTACCGATGGTATGACCTGCGGCCCGCTCGCGGTCGGCTGTGCCGATCCGCCGGTGGCCCGGCGTTTGAGGGGCACAAAGGTCAATCCTTTGTGCAGCGGGCATGATGTCACGGCCTGCCGCCCCGCATGGTCCGCAGCAGCCAGGACGTGGCCTCGCCGGCGCCGTCGAGCGGAATCTCCAGCGCGTCGTCCCCCGTCGCGTCGGCCGGGCGCAGCATGAGGCTGCCCGCCGCGTCCAGCGCCTCCGCCCAGGCGTCCAGCGCATCGGCCGCCAGCATCCAACGGATCTCCTGGCCCCTGGCCACCGCGCGCGGCACCTGCCAGCGGCGGCCGGCGATCTCCAGCGTCAGCGCGACGCCCGCCTCCCCGGGGAACCGCCAGCGATCGTCCCAGGCGCGCAGCGTGGCC
>JAYRQX010000874.1:0-5885 GCA_041910415.1 Acetobacteraceae bacterium
CCAGCGCCAGGCGTCCGCGGCGGTGGATCCGAACGATCCGGCGACCTGGGGCGGCACGCCGCGCAACGCGCCCTGCCCCTGCGGTTCGGGCAGGAAGTACAAGCACTGCCACGGCGCGGCGCGATAGCGTCCGCCGCGGCGCGGTAGCGTCCGCCGCGGCGCGGGAGCCCACGCGGCGCCTGGCCGCCCAGGGCATGGGTTTTCTCGCCGTCATGCCCCGCGTCGTGCATCGAGCGGCCATCGCGAAGGCGGGATCCTGCGCCGCCTTGCGCGACTTGCGACCGGGGCCGAACGGCGACCATCATGCCGGCATGGCGCCGCGCTGACGGAGCCGGGAGGGAATACCGCCATGACCATCATGCGGCGCCACGCGCTGACCGCCAGCCTCGCCGCGCCCGCGCTGCTGCCGCAGGGCACCGCCGCGCAGCAGGAGGCCTGGCCCGCGCGGCCCGTCCGCTGGATCGTTCCCTTCTCCCCCGCCGGCACCACCGACATCACGGCTCGGCTTGCGGCCGAGATGGTCTCGCGCCGGATCGGCCAGCAGGTGGTGGTGGAGAACCGCCCCGGCGCCTCGGGCAACATCGGCGCCGAGATGGTCGCCCGCAGTGCGCCCGACGGCTACACGATGCTGGTCAACGCCATCTCCACCGCCGCCATCAACTTCGCCCTCTTCGGCGACCGCATGCCGATCCGGCCCGAGGACCTCACCGCCGTCGGCCTGCTGATCCAGGTGCCCAATGTCATCCTCGTGCCCGCCGCCTCGCCGATCCGCGACCTGCAGGGGCTGATCGCGGCGGCGCGCGCGCGCCCCGGCGGTCTGAATTACGGCAGCGCCGGTGCCGGCGGGTCGGGGCATCTCGCCTTCGAGCTGTTCAAGCTGCGCGCAGGCATCAACATCGTGCATGTTGGCTATCGCGGCGCGGGGCCGATGCTGGTCGAGATCGTCGCAGGACGGCTGGATGCGGCCTGCGACAACATGCCCTCCTGCATCGGCCATGTCCGGGACGGCAGGCTGCGCGCACTCGCCGTCACCTCGGCCGAGCGCGCCTTCGCCCTGCCCGATGTGCCGACCTTCGCCGAGGCCGGCGTGCCGGACGCGGAGGCGACAGGCTGGTTCGGCGTGCAGGCACCGGCGCGCACGCCGCGCCCGGTCATCGAGCGCATGGGGGCGGAGCTGGACGCGGTGACGCGCGATCCCACCTACCGCACGCGGCTGAACGAACTCGGCGGCAATCCGCCCGGCCTCACGCCAGGCGGCGGCACCAGCCCCGGGGCCTACCAGGCCTTCATCGATCGCGAGATCCGCCGCTGGGCGGAGGTGATCCGCGTGACGGGGATCAGCGCGGACTGAAGCGCCCCTCGACAGACCGGAAGCAAGCTGGGAAGAGCGGGGCGCATGCGCACCCTCCTCCCGCTCCTCGCACTGCTCACCTTCGCTCGCCCTGCCCACGCCCATTGGGAATACGCCATCTGGGGCATGACGCGGGACGCGCTGATCGCGGCCTCGAACGGCGCTGCCCGCGCCTTGCCGGACGCGCGGCAGCGCCTCGCCGAGGATGCCCGCATGATGTACCAGGCCGAGGCGGAACTCGTGGAGCCTGGCCTCGATCTCGCGGTCGTCTTCGCCTTCGACACGGTGACGGGGGGGCTCGTCTGCGTCTCCTACGCCGCGCGCAGCGCGTCCCAGGCGCCGGCGCTCCGGGACTGGCTGGTCCGCCGCTTCGGTGCCCCGACGCAGACCGCGCGCGATCCGGCCTCGGGCGAGATGACCATCACCTGGCGCAGCGGCGACAACATCGACCTGCTCACCACCCCCGGCGAACGGCCCGTGGTGCTGCAATGCGCGCGCGGGACCTGATGCCGGCGGCACGCTCCGTCGCCCGCATGGTCTTGGTTTGGCGCGCGGCCGCCCCACCAGCCCCACGCGCGATACCGGCGGCGCTGCGCCGCCCGTATCATACCAGCGGCCGAATGCTTCGACCGTTGGTATTCATCTTTGCCGACCCTCATGCGCGTCATGCCGCAGGCATGCGTTCCGCATGACGCGCAAACCTCAGGTTTGCCTGGCTCGCCGGATCGTCATGCCGAAGGCATGCTGTCCGCATGACCGGCGGATCGGCACAGCCGACCGCGAGCGGGCCGCATTCCGGGTTCCCATCGCGGCCTCGGCACGAGGCAAAGCCTCGTGCCGCAGGTATCACAGCTTCCGCAAGGGCCGCGCAGCGTCTATAGGCCGGCCCGCATGGCACGCCAGAACCGCAAGCCCAAAGGCCGTCCGATCGACGGCTGGCTGATCATCGACAAGCCCTCGGGCATCGGCTCGACCGATGTCGTCACGCGCTGCAAGCGCGCCTTCAACGCCCAGAAATGCGGCCATGGCGGCACGCTCGATCCGCTGGCGACCGGCGTGCTGCCGATCGCCTTCGGCGCGGCGACCAAGACCGTGCCCTATGTCATGGACGGCACGAAGATCTACCACTTCACGCTGCGCTTCGGCGAAGCGCGGGACACCGACGACGCCGACGGCCAGGTCATCGGGACCAGCGACGCACGGCCCACCGACGGGCAGATCAACGCCGCGCTGCCCGCCTTCCAGGGCGACATCATGCAGGTCCCGCCGATCTATTCCGCCATCAAGATCGGCGGCGAGCGCGCCTATGACCTCGCGCGCGAGGGCCAGGCGGTGGAGATCGCCCCCCGCCCCGCGCGCGTCGATCGTTTCGAGCTCATCGCCCGGCCGGATGCCGACACCGCGGTCTTCGAGGTGCAGTCGGGCAAGGGTGTCTACATGCGCAGCCTGGCCCGGGACCTGGCGCGGGCCTGCGGTACGGTGGGCCACATCGCGGCGCTCAGGCGCCTCCGCGTCGGCCCCTTCCACGAAAAGGATGCGGTGCCGCTGGACAGGATCGCCGTTTCGGGCGATACGCCGCCCCCTTCCCCGGACCTCTTGCTTCCGGTGACGACCGCGCTGGCCGACATCCCGGCGCTGGCCCTCACCGAGGCCGAGGCCGCCCGCCTCTCTTTCGGCCAGCCGATTTCGCTGGTCGATCTGATGGGCCGGGTTCCGCGTGAGGCCGACCCCCGTGGGGGCCTGGCCAGGGCGATGGCGGGGGGACGCCTGATGGGCCTGTGCCGCTTCGAGGACGGCTTGCTGAAGCCGGAGCGATGGCTGGGCCAGGGCGGCACCTAGAACCAGCGCTGCGTGCCTGAACGGCCCGGCCAACACGGAGAAGAAAACCGATGTCGATCACCGCGGAGCGCCGCCAGGCGCTCATCAAGGACTATGCGACCAAGGCCGGCGACACCGGCAGCCCCGAGGTCCAGGTCGCCCTGCTCTCCGAGCGCATCATCAACCTGACCGAGCACCTCAAGGCCCACGCCAAGGACTTCCACAGCCGCCGCGGCCTGCTGGTCCTGGTCGGCCAGCGCCGTGGGCTCCTCGACTACCTGAAGCGCAAGGACGTCAAGCGCTACGAGCAGCTGATCAGCCGCCTCAGCCTGCGCCGCTGATTCATTTGTTCGTCATGCACGAACGGATGCGGGGGCCCCATGGCCCCCGTTTTCGTTCGCGGCCTACTGCTCCCGCCAGGGACGGCGCGCCCAGAGCGCCTTCAGGCTCTCATCCATCCGCCCGATCATGGCGCGGTACTCGGCGCCCACCACGGGCCTGAGCGGCATGGTCGCGCGCGCGGCCTCGGCCAGGAAGGCGGGATCGGCGAGCCCCCCGCGGAAGGCTGCCTCGAAATGCTGGACCATGGCGGGCGGCATCCCCGGCGGCCCCACGAAGCCGCGGGACGCGCCGGCGGCGAAGTCGAAGCCCTGTTCCCTGAAGGTCGGCACGGTGCCGAGCGGCGGATAGCGTTCAGCGGACGCCACCCCCAGCGCGAGCACGCGACCTTCGCGCTGCAGGCTGATGAAATCCGAGATGTTGCCCACCAGCAGCGCGATATGCCCGCCGAGCAGCGCCTGCGTCGCCGGCGCGCTGCCGGTGAAGGGCACGTGGACCAGCGGCGGCAGGCCCGCCATGCCCTCGAAGGCCAGCATGGCGATGTGGTCGTCGCCGCCGATCCCCGTGCTGCCATAGCTGATCGTGCCCGGCCGCGCCCGCGCCGCGGCGACGAGGTCGGCGAGCGAGCGCAGCGGCGAGCTGCTCAGCACGAAAAAGGCGTTGGCGTCGTCCACGACATTCGCGATCCAGGCGAAGTCCATGGTGCGGTAGCGCACGGGCCGCTCGATCGGCAGCGCCGGCAGTGCCGGGCAGGTGATGCAGCCGAGCGTGTAGCCATCCGGCGCCGCGTTGAAGACCGCCTCGTTGCCGATCTGCGTGCCCGCGCCCGGGCGGTTGAGGACGACGAAGCGCGCCTGGCCCGGCAGCCGCGCGCAGACATGGGGCATGAGCAGCCGCGCCAGCGCATCCAGCCCGCCGCCGGGCGGCACGGGCACCACGACCTCGATCGCCCGGTCGTTCGCCCAGGACGCCCCCTGGGACGGCCCCTGCTGCGCGAAAGCGGGCGTGGCGAGCCCGGCGGCGGCTGCACCAAGCATGCCGCGACGGCTGAGGGACATGGCGCTTCTCCCGCAATTCCTTCTTGGGCGGCAGCATGAGGGCGCCACCGCGCCGGCACAAGCGCAACGGATCCGATATTGTCGGTTTCATGATATTAGGGTTGCTGACTAATTCGCCATCCGGCACCATCCGTTGCGAAAGCCGGGAGAACAATCCAATGCTCAGACGCCTTGGCGTCGCTGTCGCGACGGCCCTGCTGGTCGCAGCCTGCGGCCATGACGTGCAAACCACGTCGGGCCAGGCGTATCTGGCCGGGCAGCAGGACTGGCGGACGCCGACCCCGGCCAGCGCGCGCACTCTCAGCCCCATGGACCGCGCGGTGCGCGACGCCGCTGCCGTCGAGCCGACACTCCGATTCCCGGCCCGCCTCGGACTCGCGCGCCTCGAAGGCGGCCGCCTGACGCCCGTCCCGCCCGAGGAAGCCGATGCCTGGCTCACCCTCGCCCGGCGCCTCGGCCCGTCCTATGGCGAATTCGTGCCGATCAACCCCCTGGTCGCACAGCTTGCCGCCGGCGCCGCCGAGCAGCCGCGCGGGACCTATCGCTCGCCGATCGACACGTTGCGGCTCGGCGCGGCGCGCCAGCATGTCGATGCCGTGCTGATCTACGAAGTGGCGGGCCGTGGGCGCGACAGCGCCACACCCTTCTCCGCGCTCGACCTGACGATCATCGGCGCCTTCCTGGTGCCGAGCCGCGTCGTTGCCGGGGAGGCGACGGCCTATGCCGTGCTGCTCGACGTGCGCAACAGCTATCCCTACGGCAACGCCATGGCGCAGGGCCAGAACAGCAGCCTGTCCACCCTTGGCCAATCCTGGGGTGCGATGCGGGAAGCGCGGGCCTCCGCCTCCACCAAGGCCGTGGAGAACCTCACCGTCGAGGTCGAGCGGATGATGACGCGGTTGTCCGCGGAACTCGCCGCGCTGCCGCCCCAGCGCAATGTGCGTCCGGCGCGGGCGCGCTGACGCCCGCCGTCACCAGCGTTCCAGCACCTGCAACGCCACCGCGGCGCGCTGCGGGTCGGTGTCGTCGATCGCCTGCACCACGCGGATGGTGGCGCGCTCCAGCGTCCAGGTCGCGATGAAGCCGGCGGTGCCGGAGACCACATTCGCCTGCCAGCCCGGCAGGCAGCGCTGCACCTCATGCTGCGCGCGTTCGAAGGCCGCGCGTCCCTCGTCCCGCGGCACGCGGGAGAGGAGCGCGATATAGGCCCCGCGCGGCGGGCCGCTCTCGCCGGTCGGCGTGGTGCCGCGGCGCTCCTCGATCGAGCCGGGGATCATGCGCGCGCCGGGCGGCAGCGGTTCGAAGCGGTCGGTGGCGGC
>JAYRQX010000875.1:0-2285 GCA_041910415.1 Acetobacteraceae bacterium
CGGCTGCGCCCGCCGGCGGCGGCGAGCGTGCAGGCGGCCCCCACATCCACGCCTTCGCTGTCGCCGAGTTCGAGCACCGGCAGCGTCGGCCGGCCCAGCACCTGCACCAGGGCGAAGCCGGTCTCCTGGTCGATCGCCAGCGCATGGCCGCCGATGGCGACCCCGTCGGCGGTGGTGATCCAGATCGTCTCGGCCTCCGTCACCAGGTAGCCGATGGTGAGCACCAGGCCAGGGCGGATCAGCACCCCGCTGCCCTCACGCTCGGTGCCGAGGACGCGGGCGGTGAAGGCGTCCGCCGGAATCAGGGAGCGGATGCCGACGACGGCGCGCAGCGCCTCGGCGAGGTCGTAGCGCGTCTCGCCGGCATCGGGCTGGAGATTGGGGGGGATTTCCCAGTCATCGGACGACATGCGGGGGCAGGGTTCCGTCGTTGGCTCGGCGCCACCCTAGCATGGCCCGACCGGACCGCGGCAGGGGAGGCACCCACTGCCACATCCGGCTCAGCGCCCCCAGCCCTGCATGGGCTGCTGCGGCGGGGGCATGGGCGGCCGGAAGCCCTGCGCCGCGGCGCGCCTGGCAGCCCGCCCGCGGGCCAGCATGGCAATGCCGAAGGCGATGGCGATGCCGACCGCCATGACGATGGCGGCGACCACCGGGCGATACCAGAACCAGGCGACCGCCATGACCAGCGGACCCAGCACGAAGGTCAGCGCGAGCCCGATCAGCCCGGTGCCGAATCGCACGATGTCGCCGAAGATCGGCACCACATCCGCCAGCACGCCGAGCGGCGCCATGATCATCGCGAAGCCGATCGCCATGACCAGCAGGCCCACCGCCCGCAGGATCCAGGTGAGGATGCGGTTGCCTTCCTCGGCATGCTGGAACATCTGCTGCGATGGCACGGTGCCGGCTTCCATCATGAAGATGCGATCGCCCGCGCGGGTCTGGAACGACGAAAGGCCCTGCCCCGTCTGCTGGCCGATGATGCTGGCCGCGCCCGCCGGGACATGGGTGAAGGTGATGCGCAGGTCGCCGATGCGCGGCTGGTCCGGACTGGCGCCGAGGTAGAGCACGTTCTCCCGCACCGTCGCATTGTTGTTCCTGACCGCCTGGTTGTTGGCGTCGAGCGCGACGGGCTGCGGGTGGCCGAAGCCGTTGAGCTGGTCCGGCGTCAGGCGAAACGCACCGAGCGTCGCGTTCTGCGCGACCAGGGTGTTGGACCGGTGCGCCATGCCGGGCGGGTTGTTGTGCCCGGCCTGGCGGAAATTGCCGGAGTTGTTGAGGGTGGAGGACCAGACCTGCTCATAGCTGTAGGTCGTCACGGTTTCCTGCCCGCCGCCCACGCGGTTGCGCGTTTCCGAACGCCGATTCTCGCGCCATTGATACATCTCGACCGTGCGGATCAGGCGGAGCGCGTCCTGGACGCGGACGAAGCCGAAGGTCGGATCCGTCAGCGTGCCGGGCGCGCGGACCGCGTCGGTCACGTAGACGAGCCTGCCCTCATTCGCCGCATCCGCGCGATCGGCCGGGACGGACAGCACGAGCCCGGCGCCTTCGGTCAGCGACCGGGCCGTGGTGACCGCGCGCCCCTCGTTCCAGAACAGCAGCCAGGACGAGCCAGGAATGAGCACGATACCGACCAGCACGCCGACGAGCGCGCTCTTGATGCGGTCGAACCAGGACCGGTAGGTGACATCCGTCGCGCCATCCCCGCCGAACTGGCTGATGGTCTGGTCCGTGCCGCCCGCCATGTCCTTGAAGCCGCCATCCGAGGGGCCGCTCCAGTTGCCGTCCGATTTCCAGTCTGACATCCCGCGCCCTGCCTTCCCCGGCCGGCCGGCCGGGAGCGCGGGCCGATCCTGCGACGGATCGGGCTGCCGCGGGTCCCGGTCCGGCGAGTCCGCCCCACGAGGTCCGCAGGATGGACTTCGGCGCATCGCACTGTCGAGTGTCGCGACGTGACGCAGACCACGCTAGGGTGCGCGCCGGGGAGTATGAGCGCTTGCTTCAAGAGAATGTCGAGCTGCCCGAGGCGATGCGGCAGGGCTTGCGCGCCATGGCGCTGCTCGGGCCGGACGAGAGTGCATGGGGCACGCCGCTGACGGGGGGCGTTTCGTCCGACATCTGGCGGGTCATGCTGCCGGACGGGCGCGCCATCTGCGTGAAGCGCGCACTGCCCAAGCTGAAGGTCGCGGCGGATTGGCGCGCGCCGACGGAGCGCAACGTGTACGAGGCGCGCTGGCTGCAGCGCGCCGCCGCGGCGGCGCCGGGCTCCGCGCCCGCGC
>JAYRQX010000876.1:0-3454 GCA_041910415.1 Acetobacteraceae bacterium
CAACGTGTCTCCACGCCAGGCGCCGACCACGCATCCCACCCCACTTACTCCAGGGCAAAACACAAAACCCAGCCATTCCAAACAAAAGGACAGCCAAGATCACAAAACACAAAAAAACCAGATGCAACTGTCAAAGAGCGCCCAACCAACCGGCAACAGCTATCCGGGCCCTGTTCGGGCGCCAAGACGCCACCTTCCGGTGATTGTCCCCGTCGGCCCCAGGCAAAAAATCAGCGGGCCGTTGGCCCGCCGTTCCTGCCCGCTCCGTCGCGGTGACGGCGATATAGGCGCCGCGTTCCGGGGCGTCAACACCCTTTCTGGCGATTCGGCGAAACCGCCGGGACGGATCGCCAACCCCGCCCGCAGCCGTGCCGCGGACACCGCGGTTGACTGCCGTCCCTCAGCCCGCCTGCGCGGCGCGCCAATCGCAGAACCAGCTTGCGAAGCGGGGGATCCCCTCCTCGATCGGCGTCGTCGGCGCAAAGCCGGTCAGCGCCGATATCGCATCGATATCCGCATAGGTCTCCGCAACATCCGTCGCCGGCCGCGGCGCATCCACCACCACCGCCTTGCGACCCAGCGCCGCCTCGAGCACGGCCAGGAAGCACCGCACCTCGACGCTCCGGTGATTGCCGATGTTGAGCAGCCGCGGCCGCTCGCCCGGCGCCGCGTGGTCCAGCGCGCCGATCACCCCCGATGCGATATCCGTCACGAAGGTGAAGTCCCGCTTCAGGCGCCCGCCCTCGTAGAGCGTGATCGGCCTGCCCGCGAGAATCGCCTCGGCGAACATCCAGGGCGCCATGTCCGGCCGGCCCCAGGGGCCATAGACCGTGAAGAAGCGCAGCCCCGTCTGCGGCAGGCCGAAGAGATGCGCATAGCTTTCGCTGATCAGCTCCCCCGCCCGCTTGGTGGCCGCGTAGAGCGAGACCGGGTGGTCCACCCGATCGCCCTCGGAGAAGGGCAGCTTCTCGTTCCCGCCATAGACCGAGGACGAACTGGCATAGACGAGATGCCTGAGCCGCGTGAGCCGCTTCGCGAGTTCCAACACGACCAGGTGACCCATCACATTCGCCTCGGCATAGGCGAAGGGATCCTTGAGCGAATGCCGCACGCCCGGCTGCGCCGCGAGGTGCACGATGCGGGTGATGCCCTTGTGGCTCTGCGCAAGGCCGAGCATCGCCTCGCGGTCCGCGATGCTCGCTTCGATGAAGCGCCAGCCGGCACGCCCCTCCAGCCGCGCCAGCCGCGCACGCTTCAGCCTGGGATCATAATAGGGAACAAGATTGTCGAGACCGACGACCTCCTCCCCGCGGTCGAGCAGGGCCTCGGCCACATGCAGCCCGATGAAGCCCGCGGCGCCGGTGAGAAGGACGGTCATATGACCAGCCGGTCCTCGAGCAGTTCCAGGATCGCATGACCCAGGGTGATATGCGCTTCCTGGATCCGCGCCGTCTCCGTATGCGGCACCACCAGCGGATGGTCGCAGAGCGCCCGCGCCGGACCGCCCTCCCCGCCCAGGAAGCCGACCGTCACGAGGCCCATGCCGCGCGCCGTCTCCAGCGCCCGCAGCACATTGGCCGACCGCCCGCTCGTCGTGATGCCGAACAGCACGTCGCCGGCGCGGCCAAGGCCGGACAGCGGGCGGGCAAAGACCTCGTCGAAGCCGTAGTCATTGCCGCCGGCCGTCATCGTCACGGCATCGAGCGGCAGCGCGATCGCGGGCCAGGAGGGCCGCTCGACGCGCGAGCGAAGCCGGACCGTCAGCTCGGTGGCCAGATGCGCCGCATCCGCGGCACTGCCCCCATTGCCGCAGAAGAACAGCTTGCCGCCGGCGCGAAGAGCCCGCTCGCACACGCCCACGACCTCGATGACACGTTCGCCGAACTCATCGGCCAGGCGGCGGCGCAGCGCCGCCCCCTCCTCCATCAACCGCGCGAAGCGCGCGGCCTCGGTGGCACTCCTCGCCTCGTCCATCTCAGCTGTCCGCCGTGATGTTGTTCTGGCGGATCACGCGGCCCCACTTCTCGACCTCGGACCGGAAGAAGCGGCCGAGTTCCCCGGCGCTGCTCGCCTGCACATCGCAGCCCTGCTCCTCGATGCGCGCCTTCACATCCGGGTCCGAGAGCGCCTGGGTCAGCGCCTGCTCCATGCGGGCCAGGATCGGTTGCGGCGTGCCGGCGCGGCCGAAGAAGGCCCACCAGGTCGGCGCCTCGAAATTCGCGACGCCCTGCTGCGCGAAGGACGGCGCGCCCGCCACGTGCCGGCTTTCGCCGCGCGTCGTCACGCCGAGCGGTCGCAGCGTGCCGCTGCGGATGTGCTGGCTGATGATGACGACGTTGGACATGAAGAGCGGCACCGTGCCCGCGACCGCGTCCTGCACCGCGGGTCCGCCGCCGCGATACGGCACATGCACGAGCCGGATGCCCGCTTCCTGCGCCAGCAGCGTGGTCGAGACATGGGCGAGGCCGCCGACGCCTGATGTCGCGTAGTTGATCGTATCGGGTGCGCGCTTCGCCGCATCCACCACGTCCTGCCAGTGGCGGTAGGGCGTGTCCTTGTGCGCGACCAGCGCGAGCGGGCCGCTCGCGACCAGGCTCACCGGCGCGAAGGCATCGACCGCGCGGTAGGGCAGCCGCATCACGGTCTGGTTCGTCGCCTCGTTGTCATAGGCGAGGAACCACGTATAGCCATCCGGCGCCGCGCGCGACATCTCGGTGCCGCCGATCGACCCCGAGGCGCCGCCACGGTTGTCGATGACGATGTTCTTGCCGAGGATTTCTGCCAGTTTCGGCTGGAAGAGCCGGGCGATGGTGTCCACCGACCCGCCCGGCGGGAAGGGCACGATCAGACGCAGCGGACGGTCGGGCCAGTTCCCTTGCGCGTGCAGCACGAAGGGGGCCGCGAGACCGGCGACAGTAAGGCTGAGCAGCGCGCGGCGGTTCATGGTCGGTTTCTCTCCCGGCTTCCCGGCACGGTCTGCCGCAGATGGCGTGCGAGCTTGTGGCGCGCCCAATAGCGGCGCAGGGCCGGGCCGTCCATCGCGCGCCCGGCGGCGCTAATCCGCGGCGTCCCAACCCTGCCGCGCACGCCAGTCCGGAGGCAGGTTGCCGAAGCGGGACAGCTTCAGTTGCGACAGGTCGGCGAAGTCGCAGGCGCCCTGGGTGACGAGTTGCGCCAATGCGCGCCCCGTCGCGGGCGAGAGGCCGAAGCCGATCGACGACATGGTCGCGATGGTGACATTCCCGGGGTCTTCCAGCCGGTCGAGGATCGGGCGCCCATCGGGCGTGTTCTCGATGATCCCGCCCCAGGAGCGGATCACCCGGACATGCCCGATCCGCGGGAACATTTCAGCGAGGCGCTTCGCGAGGCCCGCCACCACAGGCGTGTTCACCGCCCGCGGCGTCTGCTCGCCATCCAGGTCCAGCCATTCATGCGGGCCGCCGCCATAGGCGAG
>JAYRQX010000877.1:0-7330 GCA_041910415.1 Acetobacteraceae bacterium
GCCTCTGCCGCCGCCAGCGCCGCCGGGCTGCGCGACACCAGGACGATGTCGCAGCCTTCCGCGGCCAGCGCCTCCGCACTCGCCAGGCCGATGCCCTTCGACCCGCCGGTGATCAGCGCGCGCCGGCCGCGCAGGGCGAGATCCATCAGAAGCGCGCCTGGCAGCGGCTCTGGTCGATCGGCCGGAACGCCTCGGTCGCCGCGACGGTGCCGACGATCTCGTAGTAGTCCCAGGGATGGCGCTGTTCGGACGGCGCCTTGACCCGGGCGGTCAGCATGTCGTGGATCAGCCTTCCATTCGGTTGCAGCCGCGCGTTGCGGGCGAAGAAATCCTCGAAGGGATGGTCGCGCAGCCAGACGCGGACATCCTCCGCCCGCGTGCTGCCCGTCTCCTTCACCGCCTTCAGATACTGCGTGACGGCGGAATAGACGCCGGCCTGGAACATGGTGGGCGGCTTCTGCCGCAGCGGGAAGAAGCGTCGGGAGAAGGCGCGCGTCTGCTCGTCCCGGTCCCAGTAGAAGGCGGTGACGAAGTTCAGCCCCTGCAACGCCTCGAGCCCGATCGCATGCACGTCGGTGATGACCGTGAACATGGTGCCGATCTGCTGGCCGCGCTGGATGAGGCCGAACTCGCGCACCTGCTTCAGCGCGTTGATCAGATCGGCTCCGCCGGCGGTGAACATGATGAACTTCGCGCGACTCGCCTGGGCTTGCAGCAGATAGGAGGCATAGTCCGTCGTGCCGAGCGGATGGGCGACGGAGCCGACGACGCGCCCGCCGCTGCCTTGCAGCATCTCCCGCGCCATCGCCGCCATGGCGATGCCCGCGGCGTAGTCCTGGTGGATGATGAACCAGGTGTCGAGACCGCGCCGCATCTGCAGCACGACGCTGCTGCGCGCGACGGAGTAGATGTCCCAGGTCCAGGACAGGCCGTAGCCGTTGCAATCCTCTTCCGTGATGCGATCGATGATCGCCGTGCTGAAGATGCAGAGCTTGCGCGCCTGTCCGGCGACGGTGTTGACGGCCAGCGCGACCGAGGAGGTCGGGCAGTCGAAGATCGCGTCCACGCCCTGGTCGCTGTACCAGGCGCGCGCCAGATTGGATCCGATATCCGGCCTGTTCTGATGGTCGGCCGAGATCATCTGCACGCGCTCGCCCATGCCGGAATCCGCGATGGCCATGCGCGCCGCCTCGACCGAGCCCTGTCCGGCATAGTCCGCATAGACCGAGCTCATGTCGGTGAGCACGCCGATCTTCACGGCGGGCGTCTGCGCCCGCAGCGTCGGCGGCGCGGCGAGGCCGGCGACGGCCGTGCCCAGCACCGTGCGGCGGCCGAGCGCGGCGATCAGGGATGTGTCCATGGCTGTTCCTCCTACCGCCGCGGTGCGCGGGCGGCCTGTGTTGCGGATGATGCTTCCACGGCGGAGGACGGCCCGCAACGTGGCGCCCCTTGCACCGCGCGGGGGTGCGTGGGGATAGTCGGGAAAGAGAGAAGGAGGCGTCCATGCCGAGGCTTGCAGGCAAGGTCGCGTTGATCACCGGCGCCGGAACCGGCATCGGCCGCGCCACGGCGGAACTCTTCGCGCGGGAAGGTGCGAAGGTCGTCATCGCCGAGATCGACGCGGCGAGCGGCGAGGAGACGGCGCATCGCATCGCCGCCGCCGGCGGCGAGGCCATCGCCATTCCGACCGATGTCGGCGAGCCCGACAGCATCGAAGCGGCGATCAGGCGCGCGGTGCAGCACTATGGCGGGCTGCACGTGCTGCACAACAATGCGGGCGGATCGACCAGCGAGGACGCCAATGCCGTCGAGGCGCCGCTGGCGGAGTTCTGGCGCGCCATCCGCCTCGATCTGTTCGGCACCTTCCTGGGCTGCCGCTTCGGCATACCGCAGATCATCCGCTCGGGCGGCGGGTCGGTGATCAACATGGCCTCCGTCGTCGCGCTGATGGGGTTCCCGGGGCGCGACTGCTACACGGCGGCGAAGGGCGGCATCGCGGCCCTGACGCGCTCCCTCGCGGCCGAATTCGGACGGCAGGGCGTGCGCGTGAACGCCATCGCGCCGACCATCACGCTCACCGAGCGGGTGCGGAAGCTGGTCGCGGGCAATGCCGCGATGCAGGGGCTGGCGGACCAGCACCTGCTCGGCCTCGGCGAGTCCGTGGACATGGCGCAGGCCGCGCTCTACCTCGCCTCGGATGAATCCCGCATCGTCACCGGTGTCATCCTGCCGGTGGACAGCGGTCTGTTGACGGTGTGACGCCATGACCAGGATCGGTTTCCTCGGCCTCGGCCAGATGGGTGCGCCGATGGCCGAGCGGCTGTTCGGCGAGGGCGTCGAACTGCATGTCTTCGACCCGCGGGCCGAGGCGGTCGCGCCCTTCCTGGCGCGCGGCGCGGTCGCGCATGGCTCGCCGCGCGCGCTTGCCGATGCGGCGGAGATCGTGCTGGCCTGCCTGCCGAGCGGCGCGGTCAGCGAGGCTGCGGCACTCGGTCCCGACGGCGTCGTCCATGGGCGCGCCATCCGCATCCATGCGGAGATGTCCACCATCGGGCGCCCTGGCGTGCAGCGCATCGGGGAAGGGCTTGCCGCGCGCGGCATCGCCCTGGTGGATGCGCCGATCACCGGCGGGCCGCCGGGCGCGCGGGCGGGAACGCTCGCGATGATGGCGGCGGGACCGGCCGCCGCGGTGGAGGCGCTGCGTCCCATCCTGCTGCGCATCGGTCGCGCGGTCTTCGTGGTGGGCGACACGCCGGGCCAGGCGCAGGTGATGAAGCTGGTGAACAACCTTCTGGTCGCCACCCACATCGTGACCACGCTCGAGGCCTTCGCGCTCGGCGCCAAGGCGGGGCTCGACGTCGCGACCATGGCCGCGCTGGTCAATGCCGGCACGGGGCGGAGCTTCGCCAGCAGCGACGTCATGCCCGCCGTGCTGTCCGGCCGCTTCGACTTCGGGGCGACCATCGCCGTGCTGGACAAGGACGTCGCCCTCGGGGTCGAGGAGGCGCAGGAACTCGGCGTGCCGATGTGGGTGATCGAGCAGGCGTCGCGCGTCTGGCGCTTCGCGGCGAGCCACGGCGCGGCGGGACGGGACATGACCGAGATCGCGCGACTCATCGAGGGCTGGGCCGGCACCGAGATCCGCGGCCGGTGACGGCTCATCGCGCGGCCGTCACCGCCTCCAGCGCGGAGGGGTTGTCGAGCGAGGTCAGGTCCCCCGGCGGCTGGCCCGCATAGAGGTTGCGGATGACGCGCCGCATGATCTTCTGGCTGCGCGTCTTCGGCAGTTCCGTGACAAGATGCACCGCGCCGGGGCGGAAGGCCTTGCCGAGATGCTTCTCCACCTCGCGCGTCGCGGCCTCGGGCAGGCCTTCCGGGGCGCCGGGCTTGGCGACGATAAAGACGACGAGCTTCTGGCCCTTCGCCGCATCCTCGACGCCGATCGCCGCGGCCTCGGCGACGCCGGGCAGGGCGAGGACGACCTCCTCGACCTCGGCGGAACCGAGCCGCTTGCCCGCGACCTTCAGCGTGTCGTCGGACCGTCCGCGCAGGAAGAACACGCCGTCGGCATCGCGGATGGCGAGGTCGCCATGCACCCACACGCCGGGGAAGCGCGACCAGTAGGTGTCGAGATAGCGCTCGCGATCCTGCCAGAAGGCGCGCGTCATGCCGACGAAGGGGGTGAGGATAGCGAGCTCGCCGATCTCGCCCACGACCGGCGTGCCGTCCTCTCCGAGCACATCGACCCGCACGCCCGGCGATGCGCCGTTGAAGCCCGACGGCACGATCGGCAGTACCGGCACGTTGGACAGCAGCCCGCCCGAGACTTCCGTGCCGCCGGTGTAGTTGATGACCGGGCAGCGATTGCCGCCGATGTAGGTCTGGTACCAGAGGAAGTGTTCCGGATCGATCCCCTCCCCCGCCGTGATGAGGAGGCGCAGCGAGGACAGGTCCGCCGCGACGCTGCCCGGCATGTTCGCCGCCAGGCCGCGGATCAGCGTCGGCGAGGCGCCGTAGTGGCTGACGCGATGCCGCTCGATCAGCCGCGCCATGCGGCCCCAGTCGGGAAAGTCGGGCGCGCCGTCGTAGCAGACGAGCGTCGCGCCGCGCATCAGCGCGCTGGCGAGGATCAGCGAGCACGCGATCCAGCCCATGTCGGCGGGCCAGCAGAAGCGGTCATCGGGCCCGATGTCGAAATGCACGGCCGCGTCATGCGCGATCTTGAGCGGGAAGGAGCCGTGCGTGTGCACCGCGCCCTTGGGCCTGCCGGTCGTGCCGGAGGTATAGATGACCATCATCGGATCATCCGGCGTCATGCGCGCGGGAAGGTCCGGCGCCGGCGGCGCCGCGACCGCCTCCCACGCGATGGCGCCGGGTGCGGCGGCCCCCTTCAGGATCACGGTCTCCAGCGTCGGCAGCAGCGGGCGGACCTGCTGCACCAGGGCTGCGATGTCGATCCAGCGGCCGCGCCGCGGGAAGCCCGCGGTCGCGACCAGCGCGCGCGCCCCGCAACCCGACAGGCGGGTGCGGATCGCCTCGACGCCGAAGCCGCTGAACAGCGGGACGCAGATCGCACCGAGGGCCGAGATGCCGAGGAAGGTGACGATGGCCTCGATCCCCGTCTCCATCAGCAGGCCCACGCGGTCGCCGCGTTGCAGGCCGTGTGCGCGCAGACCGGCGGCGAAGCGCAGCACGCGGTCCTCCAGCCCGGCCCAGGTGATCTCGGCGACCGAGCCGTCCTCGCGTTCCGCGATGATCGCCGGGCGGTCGTGCCTGGCGGCGTCGCGGCCCCAGGCGAAGACCGTATCCACCCAGTTCAGCTCGCCGCCGGGAAACCAGTTCGGGAAGGCCGGGCCGCCGGGAAGATCGACATAACCCCGGGGCGCGCGCGACCAGGCGATGCGCAGGAACCCCATCAGGTGGCGCCAATAGGCGTCCGGCCGCTCGATCGAGAACCGCTGGAGGGCACCGAAATCCGCGCAGCCGAGCTCGCACGCCAGGCGTGTCACCTGCGCCCGGGCGACCGCTTCGGGCGGGGGACTCCATGATGCGGTCATTGCCTTCCTCCCCACGCAACCCGCATGCCGTGCGCGCCTAGCGACCCTGCCAGACCGGCTTGCGCTTCTCGGCGAAGGCACGGGGGCCCTCGATGGCATCCTGGCTCGCATAGGCCTCGACGTGCAGCCGGCTTGCGGCCGCAAGCCCCTCCGTACGGCCGAGATCCATCGCCGCCAGCACGCTCGCCTTGGCCGCCTTCACCGAAAGCGGCGCGCCATCCACGATCGTCTGCGCGAGCCGCAGCGCCCGCGCGCGCACCGCATCGGGCGTGTCCTCGATGTGGTTGACGAAGCCGTATTCGTGCAGGCGCTCGATCGGCATGGTCTCGCCGGTCAGCACCAGCTCCATCAGCACGGGCTGCGGCAGCATCCACAGCAGTGGCACGGCCCAGGGCGTGCCGCGGCCCATCTTCACCTCGGTGATGCCCGCGCGCGTGCCGCGCAGCCCGACGCGCAGGTCGCAGTTCAGCGACAGCATCATGCCACCGGCCATCAGCGATCCGGTCATCGCCGCGATGATCGGCTTGGTGACCAGGCGCATGTTGCCTTGCATGGGATCGCGCGCCTTGGAGATCATGTCCACACCCTCGCGCGCCCGGATCTCGGCGGCCTGCTTGAGGTCCATGCCCGCGCAGAAGACGCCGCAATCGGCCGAGGTGAGGATGATGACGCGGACCGCCGGATCGGCCTCCGCACGCGCCCAGGCATCGGTGAGGCCTTCCAGCGCCTGCCACGACAGGGCGTTGCGACGCTCCGGCCGGTCGATCGTCACCGTGGCGATCCCGTCCTCGACCGCGTAGCGGATGGGCATGTCCTCGGCCATGGCGCTCCTCTCTCCGGGGCGGCGACGTCCTCCGGCCCCTTCAGGCATGGAAGGCGCGCTCCTGCGCCATTGGCCACAAGGGATGCGCTCTGGCCGCCATTGGCCCGGCCTATGGCCCGACCCATTGGGCCAGCCAGGTGCCATCCGCGACCATCTTCTTCAGCAGGGACACGATCAGCTCCTCCACCTGCTGCGAGGCGCGCGTGACGACGCGACGGGGGTGGCGCACCAGATAGACGGGCCGCCGCAGGATCGGCCGGCTGATCCGCGCGGCGGACAGCCGCCCGGAGGCCAGATCCTCCTGCACCGCGGCGTGGGGCAGCACGGTGCAGCCCTGGCCGGCCGCGACCAGCGCCTTGATGTGGACAAGCGTGTCGAGCTCCACATCCACCGGCAGGTCGATGCCCTGCGCCTGCGCCTCGCTGTCGATGAACTGCCGCAGATGATGCCGTTGTCCCGGCAGGACGAAGGGGCGCGCCTCGTCCGATGGCAGCGCGATCTCGGTGGTGGCGGGATCCGGCCCGAACCGGTCGGGCGGGCCGATCAGGAACAGCTCCTCGATGGCCAGGCGCCGCACGGAAAGCTGCCGCAGCGCCTCGTTGTGGTGCAGGATGCCGAGCTCGACGCGGCCATCCTCCAGCCATTCGCGGATGTGCACGGAGGTGGCGTCGTCCAGGCGGAGCGAGATGCCGCCCAGCCTTTCACCCGCCGCCACGGCAAGCCGGGCGCCCAGCAGGCTGCTGGTGGATTGCGGCAGGCCGACGATGACGGTTTCCTGCGCCGATGCGTCGTGGCGGCGCATCTCCTCCCGGGCGCGCTGCATCTCGTGCAGGATGGCGCGCGCATGGCCCTGGAAGGCGCCGCCGGCCGCGGTCGGCGAGACGCCGCGCGAGGTGCGCTCGAACAATTTGACCCGCAACTCGTCCTCGAGGCGGAGCAGGACCTGGCTCAGGGTCGGCTGCGCCGCACCGAGCCGGGCCGCGGCGCGGCTGACCGAGCCGTATTCGGCGATGGCCAGGAAGCACCGCAATTGATGCTCGTCCACGTCCGCGTCTCCACCCCTTCGCCCTCGATCGGGCGATTGGAAATACCAATAGCGGCTAGACGGCATCGCCGGTAGCCGCCGATGCGCGGGACAGGGAACATCGGGTCACGACGATACGAAAGCCGCGCCAACGGCTGCGGCTGTCGCGAATGGCTCTGGCCAAGGAGGAAGGATGTTCCGCCGCGCAGGATTTCCCGAACCGGAACATCACCTTCGTCGTCCCCTTCGCGGCGGGCACGCAATCGGATGCCGTGGCCCGCTGGCTTGCAAGCCGGGTGTCGGAACAACTCGGCCGCCCGGTGATCGTGGAGAACATCCCGGGTGCGAACGGCCTCGTCGCGGCGCGGGACTTCATCCGGCGTGCCCCCGACGGCCACAACGTCTTCGTCACGACGAACACCACCC
>JAYRQX010000878.1:0-8095 GCA_041910415.1 Acetobacteraceae bacterium
AGCGCGTCGTACAGGCTGCCCCAGCGGGCATTCGCGGCGTTCAGCGCATAGCGGGCGTTGGAGACGGGGACGACCAATTGCGGCCCGGCGATATGCGCGATTTCCGCATCCACGTCGGTGGTGCCGACGACGACATGCCCGGGTTCGGGCAGCAGGTAGCCGATGTCGCGCAGGAAGGCGGTGTAGGCGGCCTGGTCGATCGGCTTTGCGGGGTTCGCCTTGTGCCAGGCGTCGATCTTCGCCTGCAACGCGTCGCGCTGACCGAGCAAGGCGGCGTTGCGCGGGGCCATGTCGCGCAGGATGCGCTCGAGGGTGGTCCAGAATCGGGCGGGTTCGATCCCGGTGCCCGGCAGGGCTTCGGTGTCCATGAAGGCGCGCAGCTGTGGCGCGACGGAAAGGCCAGAGGCCATTGTCGTTGCTCCCCGTTGGTCCCGGTCGGTGCAGCCCTGGGCTGCCGATGAAGGGGAGGGTGTCTAGGCGCAATCCGAGCGGCGGGCAAAGGGGGCGCCACGATGCATCCAATCGGGCGATCGCGCCGTAACGATGACGGAGACCAGCAGGAAGGGACCCTCCGCCATGGCCATGATCCGGTCGATCGATCCCGAAGCCAACCTCGCCGCGGTCCGCCGCGCCTACGCGGCCTTTCAGGCCGGCGACATCGCCGCCGTGCTCGATGGCTTCGCCACCGATGCCTGGTTCGAATGCCACGGCGCGCCGCACCTTCCCTGCGCCGGGCGCTGGGAGGGGCATGAAGGGCTGACCGGCTTCTTCATGGCGCTCGGGAGCATGGCGGAGATCCTGGCCTTCGTGCCGGGTCCCCTGGTGCCGGTCGCGGGCGGCCGCGTGCTGGCGGAAGGCACGGAACACATGCGCTTCCGCGGCAGCGGGCGAGAGGTGCGGACGCGCTGGCTGCACCTCTTCACGGTAGGCGGCGGGCTGATCCTCTCCGGCGTGGAGTGGAACGAGGGTGCGGCGCTGGCTGCGGCGTTCCGGGGCGATTGACCCCTGGGCAGGGTGGCGCGACCCTGGCCCATCAGCGCCAAGGACGCACCGGCCATGAACCAGATCACCGCCATCGCCCCCGCCCATGTCACCCAGCATTGGGATCTCCGCAAGAAGGCGGCCCGGGGCGGCGGTGTCGTCGTGTCCCAGGCGCGCGAGGGCGCGGAGGTGGGCGTGGCGGTGCTGGAAGCCGGCGGCAACGCGGCCGACGCCGCGGTCGCCACCGCCTTTGCATTGGCGACCGTCGAGCCCTGGAATTCCGGCATCGGCGGCATCGGATTCGGCGTGGTGCACAGATCAGGCGAATCCCGCTCCGAGACGCTGGATTTCGGCCCCATCGCGCCCGCCGGGCTGCGGCCGGACATCTTCACGCTGACCGGCCGGATGAAGCAGGATCTGTTCTCCTGGCCGGAGGTGGAGGGCGACAGGAACATCCACGGGCCGCTCTCCTTCGTCATCCCATCCTCGGTCGCCGGCTATGCCGCGCTGCATGCGAAGCACGGGCGGATGCCGCTGAAGGAGCTGATCGCGCCGGCGGTGGCGCTGGCGAAGCGCGGCCTGGCGCAGGACTGGTTCACCACGCTGAAGATCGCGAACAGCGCGCAGGTGCTGAAACTCTATGCCGAGAGTGCGCGCATCTACCTGCCGGGCGGCATGCCCCCCGTGCCGCCCTATCAGGGCAATCCCGGCTTCCTGAAGCAGGGGAACCTGGCCGCGACGCTGGAACGTCTCCGCGACGCGGGCTGGGAAGACTATTATCGCGGCGACATCGCCGCCGCGATCCTGCGCGACATGAAGGCGCTGGGCGGTGTCATCGCGGCCGAAGATCTCGCGAACTGCAAGCCGGTCTGGCGCCCCGCGCTCGAGGTCAACTGGCGCGGCCGCAAGCTTCAACTCGCCAACGGACTGACGGCAGGCCCGACCATGGCCGAGGTGGTGAAATCCATGAACGGCGTCGCCGTTTCGACGGGCAGGCCCGACACCGCCTGGTACACCGCGCTCTCCCGCGCCATGCGCCGCGCCTATGACAGCCGCCTGACGAGCCTCGGCGCCGGCACGGCGCCCGAGCCGGCGGAGACCTGCACCACGCATCTGACGGTGATGGACAAGGACGGCAACGCGGTGGCGCTGACGACGACGCTGCTGTCTTCGATGGGCAGCCGCGTCGTGCTGCCGGAGACCGGCATCCTCATGAACAACGGCGTGATGTGGTTCGACCCGACGCCGGGCACGCCGAACGCCATGGCCCCCGGCAAGCGTGCGCTCTGCAACATGAACCCGGCGATCCTGCTGGACGAAAGCGGGGCGATGCCGGCGCTGGCGGGCGGTGCATCCGGCGGACGGCGCATCCTGGCTTCCGTCTATCAGCTGCTCGCCTTCTGCGCCGATTTCGGCATGTCGCCGGAAGAGGCGGCGCATCATCCGCGCATCGACGTCTCGGGCCCGGAAGGCGTGACCGCCGACAACCGGCTCGATGCCGCGACGCTGCAGGCGCTGGCGGCGGAGACGCCGATGACGCTGGTCGAGCACGCGGTCATGCCAGTGAACTTCGCCTGCCCGAATGTCATCCGGCGCGAGGCGGACGGCACGGCGACCGGCATCAGCGATGCGATGTCGCCCTGGAGCGCGGCGTTGGCCACGGGCTGAGCGGCCGCGCTCCCGATCCTTCGCGCGGCACGAGGCTTGCCTGACAGGTGAGCGTTGCGCCTGCCGGAGGATCGGATCCAAGGCGGATTGCCCGAAATCCGGGCGGCAGGCGCTCTCATTGCACGCTGGGAGCGCAACAGATGAACCGTCGCCATCTTCTCGGTCTCTCCGCCGGCCTGCTGGCCGCACCCGCCATCGGTCATGCCCAATCCGGCGCCTGGCCGACCCGCGGATCGATCCGCCTCATCGCGCAATTCCCGCCGGGCGGGCTGGTGGACACCATCAGCCGCCTGATGGCGCCGATCATGGGCCAGGCGCTGGGCCAGACCGTGCTGGTCGAGAACCGCGCCGGCGCCGGTGGCGTCATCGGCACCGACTACGTCGCGAAGCAGCCGGCGGATGGCTACACGCTGCTGGTCAGCCATGCCTCCGTGCATGTCTATTCGGCGGCGACCCTGCCGATGCTCCCCTTCAACCCCGTCACCGACTTCACCCATATGGGCATGCTGGTCGAGGCGCCGAACGTGCTGCTGGTGCGCGCGAACGCGCCCTACCGGACGCTCGCGCAGTATGTGGATGCGGCGAAGCGGGCGCCGGTGCGCTACGGCTCCTCGGGCATCGGCTCGGCGCCGCATCTGCTCGGCGTGATGCTGGGGTCGGAGGCGCGCGCGACCAACCTCGACCACGTGCCCTATCGCGGCAGCGCGCCGGCGCTGCAGGACCTGATGGCGAACCAGATCGAGTCCCTCATCGACCCGATCACGACCAATGTGCAGATGATGAAGGATGGCGTCTTGCGCGCGCTCGCCGTCTCCACGCCGCAGCGCCTGCCGGCCTTCCCCGATGTGCCGACCTTCGCCGAGCTCGGCTTTCAGCGCCTGACCTCGGCGCAGTGGCTCGGCCTGTCGGCGCCCAGGAACCTGCCGCAGCCGATCGTGGAACGGCTGACGGCGCTGATCCCCGCGATGGTGCAGCGCCCGGAACTCATGGTCCGCTTCGAGGAATTGCAGACCCTGCCGCGCAACCCGCCGCCGATGGGCGGGGATTTCGTCCGCATCATCGAAGAGCAGCTCGGCGAATGGACCGCGGTGGCGCGGCAGTTCAACATCGTCGCCAGCTGAGGGTGACGTTCCGCCCTGGCCCGCGGCTGCGCTAGGATCGCGGCCGCATGGCAGAGCAGGGCGGAGTCGCGGATGAGCAGGAGCCACGGCGGCGCGCCGTGGCCGCTTGGCGCCCGTGATCAAGTATATCGGGTCGAAGCGGCTGCTGATCCCGGCGATCCTGCGCGCCGTGGAGGCCCTGTGCCCGCAGGGCGGGACCGTCGCGGATCTCTTCTCCGGCACCGCGCGGGTCGGGCATGCGCTGAAGCAGGCCGGCTACCGTGTCATCGCCAACGACCACAATGCCTATGCCCATGCGCTCGCCAGCTGCTACGTGCAGGCGGACGCCGAACGCTGGGCGGAGCCCGCGCGGAGGATCCTGGAAGACCTGGCCCGCTTGCCGGGCCGTCCCGGCTACTTCACCCGAACCTTCTGCGAAACCGCGCGCTACCTGCAGCCGCACAATGGCGCGCGGGTGGACGCGATCCGCGAAGCGATCGAGGCGCTGGCGCCCGAGCCCGAACTCAAGGCGGTGCTGCTGGTCGCGCTGATGGAGGCGGCCGACCGCGTGGACAGCACGGCCGGGCTGCAGATGGCCTACATGAAGCAGTGGGCCAAGCGGTCCTTCAACGACCTCGAGCTCCGCCTGCCGAAGCTGCTGGCGCGCCCGGCAGGCGGCGCCTGCGTCGCGATCCAGGACGATGCCGAGGCGGTGGCGCCGCGGATCGAGGCCGACCTCGTCTATCTCGACCCGCCCTACAACCAGCACTCCTATCTCGGGAACTACCATGTCTGGGAGACGCTGGTGCGCTGGGATGCGCCGGAGGCCTATGGCATCGCGCAGAAGCGCAGCGATGTGCGGGCACGCAAGAGCGCCTTCAACTCACGCCGCGGCATCGCCGAGGCGCTGGACTCCGTGCTGGACGGGTTGCGCTGCCGCGTGCTGCTGCTGTCCTTCAGCGACGAGGGCTTCCTGACGCGTGACGCACTGGAGGCGATGCTGCGCCGGCGCGGGCATGTCGCCGTCGCCGAGCTGCCCTATGGCCGCTATGTGGGTGCGAAGATCGGCATCTACGATCCGTCCGGCCGCAAGGTCGGCACCCCCGGGCATCTGACCAACACCGAGTTTTTGTACGTTGTCGCGCCGAGCCTCGCGAAATCGGAAGGTGCGGTCGAGGCAGCGAAGGGGGTGGTGGAGGCCGCGTGACCGGCCCCGTCAGGGGAGCGCGCGCGCGGCCTTGATGGCGGCATCGCCAAGCCGCTGGAAGCTGTTGTGATAGGCCCTGTCCAGGACCTCCATGGTCGCATCCAGACCTGCTGCCTTGGCGCGTGCCGCGTAGGTTTCCGAGATGGTCACCGGGATCGTCCTGTCGAGCTTGCCGTGGATGCAGCGGATCTTCGTGCTCCTGGGAATCCGGTTCACGTAGTCCAGCGCGGACAGGCTGTTCGGATAAGGCACGCGGTCCTTGCGCCAGGCGGCGAGGTCGAGCGGCCCGGACACGAGGACCGCGTGGTTGACCGTATTGGGCTTGAGGCCAATGAGCACGCCCATGCAGGCGGCCCCGCCCGAGAAGCCGATGCCGATGGTGGCGGTGGGGTTCCAGCTGCGCTTCATCTCCTCGATCGCGCCGGCGATCCGGAGGATATTGTGGATTGTGTACTGATCCCTGACATGGCCGTCGTCGTCATCCGGAATTTCGCCGGACTGTTCGTCATATCCCGGTCGGATGACGGCGACGGCCCGGACGGGGCTGGCGCCGCAGGCGGTGACCAGCGATTCCGCCCAGTCCTTTCCGGTCCTGACGCGGCGGTCGCCATGCACGAAGACGAAAAGCTTCCGGGCGGCCACCGCGCCATACAGATGGCAGACGAGGCCGGCGAATGTCCGTGTCTCAGCCATGCCGCCGAGGATGCAACCGGCGGCGAGGCGACGCCACCAACCGCCCGTTGCATGATCAGATCAGAACATAATCAAAGACCGGATTGCTCCTTGCACCAGCGCGCCACCTCCTCATGCGTGCCGAACCACACGCCGGCATGCGACTTGATGTAGGTGACGAGCCGGTCGAGCAACGCGATGCGGCTGCGGTGGCCGATGACATGCGGGTGCATGGTCAGCAGGAAGAGCCCGCCTTCCGCATGGGCGCCATCGAACTCCGCGCGGAAGATTTCCTCGACCGCCGAGGGCGCAGTGTAGGGACGCAGCGCCGAGAAGCGGACCATGTTGAAATAGACGGCGTCGTCCTTGATCCACTCCGGCGGCAGCTCGACGATGCCCGTCGGCGTGCCGTTGGCGACGAGTTCATAGGGATCGTCGTCGGCCATCAGCGAGGAATCGTAGAGCAGGCCGAGTTCCTGGATGATGGACATGGTGTCCGTCGAGAAATCCCAGGATGCGGTGCGGATGCCGACCGGGCGCTTGCCCGCGATCTTTTCAAGCGTATCCGCCGCGCGGAAGGTCAGGTCGCGCTCGACGCCCGGCGGAAGCTGGGTATTCGCCTCGTGGATCCAGGAGTGGATGCCGATCTCGTTCCCCTCGGCGGCCACGGCGCGCACCTCGTCCGGATGCAGCAGGGCGGAGACCGCGGGATAGAAGAAGCTGGCGCGGACGCCGTGCCTGTCGAGCAGCCTGCGGATGCGCGGGATGCCCTGGCGGTTGCCGTACTGGCCCTGGCTGATGCGCATCGGGCTCTCATCGGCATCGCGCAGCGGGATCGTCTCGTGGTCCGCGTCGAAGGAGAGGCTGACCGCGCAACGCGCCCCGCCAGGCCACGCCTTCGGTGCAAGCGAGCGGCCGCCGCGGGCGACGCCCACGATTTGGCGCCAATGCGCCTCGCTCCATTCCCAGGGCTTCTGTGCGTTGTCCGTCATGGCGCGGCTCCTTGGCTGGCGGCGAAGCTTCGGCGCTGGCCGCGGGGCTGTCCAGCGGCGTGGCGGCGCGGGATAATGGGCCATGCCCGAGAATGCCGTTCCGACCGATCCCGCCCTGATGTCCGCCGAGACGCTGCTCGGTCTCTATGCACGCCGTGTGCTGTCGCCGGTCGAGACCCTCAAGGCGGTGATGGAGCGCGTCGCGCGCTACAACCCCTGGGTCAATGCCTTCGCGGTGATGAACCCACGCGCGCTGCAACAGGCGGGCGAGAGCGAGGCGCGCTGGGTCGCGGGGCGGCCGATCGGCCCGCTGGATGGCGTGCCGGCGACGGTGAAGGATCTTTTGCACGTTGCCGGCTTCCCGACGCGGCGCGGCAGCCGCGCGACGGACCCGCGGCCCGTGGCCGAGGACGCGCCGGCCGTGGTGGGGCTGAAGCAATCCGGCGCCGTCATCCTGGGCAAGACGACGACCACGGAGTTCGGCTGGAAGTCCCCGGGCGACTGCCCGCTGCACGGCATCACCCGCAACCCCTGGGACCAGAAGCGCACGCCCGGCGGGTCCAGCAGCGGCGCGGGCGCGGCTGGCGCCGCCTGCTTCGGGCCGCTGCACATCGGCACCGATGCGGTCGGGTCCATCCGCATCCCGGCGTCCTTCTGTGGGCTGGTCGGCATGAAGCCCACCTTCGGGCGCGTGCCGCAATGGCCGCCCGGAACCTTCGGCCATGTCGCGGTGACGGGGCCGATGACGCGCAGCGTGCGCGACGCGGCGCTGCTGATGCGCGTGCTCAGCCGCCCCGACTGGCGCGACACCACGAGCCTGCCGTACCAGGACATCGACTGGGACGCGATGCAGCGCGAGCCCCGCGGCCTGCGCTTCGGGCTGCAGATGGACGCCGGCTGGGGCCTGGCGGTCGAGCCGGAAGTCGCCGCCGCGGTGCAGGCGGCGGCGCGCGCCTTCGAGGCGGCCGGCGCCGTCGTCGAGCCGATGGGTCCGTTCATGACGCGCGAGATGATCGACGGCATGGACCGCTTCTGGCGGCTGCGATCGTGGCTCGACATCTCGGCGCTGCCGCCCGGACGGCGTGAGCGCGTGCTGCCCTACATCCGCGCCTGGGCCGAGCGCGCGGCCGGCATCGACGCGGCGCAGTTGTTCCACGGCTACAACCAGATGGCGGCGATGCGCGAGGCCGCGGTCGCCGCCTGCCGGCGCTTCGACTTCGTGCTGTCGCCGACCTGCCCGATCCCGTCGTACGCGGCCGAGTGGCCGAGCCCGACCAACGACCCGCGCCGTCCGCTCGAGCACATCGGCTTCACGCTGCCCTTCAACATGAGCGAGCAGCCGTCGGCGTCGGTCAACTGCGGCTGGACCGCCGGCGGGTTGCCGATCGGCCTGCAGATCACCGGGCAGCGCCACGACGACCTGGGCGTGCTGCAGGCCGCCGCGCTGTACGAGCGGCTGCGCCCGGCGCAGCGAC
>JAYRQX010000879.1:0-2137 GCA_041910415.1 Acetobacteraceae bacterium
AGAAGGACGCATGATCACGTTTCGTTCCTTCTGTTGATGGCCAAGGACAAGACACGGTTCGTCTGCCAGGCCTGCGGCGCCGTCGCGCCGAAGTGGCAGGGCCGCTGCGAAGGCTGCGGCGAATGGAACACGCTGATCGAGGAAGCGGCCCCCGCCCGTGGCCCCGGCCCCGCTGCCAAGGCGGGTGGCGGGCGACGGATGGAGATCGTGGGCCTGAAGGGCCATTCCGAACCGCCGCCGCGCCTCGTCTCCGGCATCGCGGAGCTGGATCGGGTGCTGGGCGGCGGCTTCGTCGCGGGATCGGCCGTGCTGGTCGGCGGCGACCCGGGGATCGGCAAGTCCACCATCCTGCTGCAGGCCGCGGCGCGCATGGCGGCGGGCGGCAAGCGGGTGCTCTATGTCTCGGGAGAAGAGGCGGTGGAGCAGGTGCGGCTGCGCGCGGCGCGCCTTGGCCTGTCCGACAGCCCGCTCGGCCTCGCGGCCGCGACGGCGCTGCGCGACATCGGGGCGAGCCTGGAGCAGGAGAGCGACCTCGCCTTGGTGGTGATGGATTCGATCCAGACGGTCTGGCTGGACGCGCTCGATTCCGCGCCCGGCACCGTCGCCCAGGTGCGCGCCTGCGCGGCGGAGCTGATCCGGCTGGCGAAGTCCCGCGGCTTCGCGATCGTGCTCGTCGGCCATGTGACGAAGGAAGGCACGCTGGCGGGGCCGCGCGTGCTGGAACACATGGTGGATGCGACGCTCTATTTCGAAGGCGATCGCGGCCACCAGTTCCGCATCCTGCGCGGAACAAAGAACCGGTTCGGCGCGACGGACGAGATCGGCGTCTTCGAGATGACGGATCGCGGCCTGGTCGAGGTCGCCAATCCCTCCGCCCTCTTCCTCGCGGAACGCCGCGGCAATGTGTCCGGCAGCGCCGTCTTCGCAGGGATCGAGGGCACGCGGCCCGTGCTGGTGGAGGTCCAGGCGCTGCTGTCGCCATCGCAGGGCGGCAGCCCGCGGCGGCAGGTGGTGGGGTGGGATTCGGGGCGGCTCTCCATGCTGCTCGCCGTGCTGGAAGCGCGCTGCGGGCTGACGCTCGGCATGAACGACGTCTATCTCAACATCGCGGGCGGGCTGCGCATCCAGGAACCCGCCGCCGATCTGGCGGTCGCCGCCGCGCTGGTCTCGGCGGCCAGCGACAGGCCGACCGACCCCGGCATGGTCTATTTCGGGGAGGTCGGGCTGTCCGGCGAGGTGCGCCAGGTCTCCCAGCCCGATTCGCGGCTCAGGGAAGCGCAGAAGCTCGGCTTCACCGCCGCCACCCTGCCCCGCCGGCTGGCCCGCGGCGGCCGCGCGCCGGTGGCGCTGGACGGGCTGAAGCTGGCCGAGGTCGGGCACATGGCGGACCTGGTCGCGACCTTCGCCGATGCGAAGCCGCAGCGCGTGCGGGTGCCGGTGAAGGAGTAGGCTGCCCGGCCCCGAGGGGTGCGGCGCGCCGGCCACAGGGGCGCGCCTTCGGGGTCATGGCCGGGTGACGCCCCGGGTGCACCCGGCTATACGGCCGGACGCATGACCTCCTCGGCCAATTGGGTGGACGCCGTCCTCCTTGCGGTGATCGCCGTTTCTGCGATCCTTGCCTTCTTCCGGGGATTCGTGCGCGAGGTGCTGGGCATCGGCGCCTGGGCCGGCGCGCTGCTCGCCGCCTTCATCGCCCGCCCGCATGTCTTTCCCCTGGTCCAGCCGCATGTGGAACCGCCCTGGCTGGCGGATGCGCTGGGCGCCGGGGGCGTCTTCCTGGCCGTGCTGATCGTGCTCATGGTGATCATCGCCTGGATTTCCAACCAGGTGCAGGGCTCGGTGCTGGGGGGGCTGGACCGCACGCTCGGCATCGTCTTCGGCCTGGCGCGGGGTGCCTTTCTGATCGTGCTCGCCTATATCGTGGCCAGCGTCTTCCTGCCGATGACCGAACGCTGGCCGGAACCGGTCCGTCAGGCGCGCGCCCTGCCGGTGATTGCCGAGGGCGCCGCCTGGCTGATGGAGCAGATCCCGGCCGAGTTCCGGCCGCGGCTGCCCGACCAGAACGGGCGGCAGGGCCCGTCGCAGGAGGAGTTGCTGCGTCCCCCCGCGCGCAACCGGACATGAGGACCACGATGAC
>JAYRQX010000880.1:0-4286 GCA_041910415.1 Acetobacteraceae bacterium
CCAGGTGGCTGCCGATGAAGCCGCCGGCCCCCGTGACCAGAACCGTCCTGCCCTTCATCGCTTCATCCTCTCTCACGACCGCCCGAACATCTCGTCCAGCATCGCGTTCCATCCCGGCGCGCTCCATCCCGTGCGGGCAGCGAAGGCGCCGCCATCCAGGCGGCGGTCGATCGCGGGCGTGTCGCTGGCCGTGACGGGCAGCCCCGGACGCGCGCGGTCGCGCAGCGCAAGAAGCAGGTCGAGCTTGCTGATCGGCGCCGCAGCGACATGCCACAGGCCCTGCAGATCCGGGTGCTCGCGCAGCGTGCGCGCTATCAGCCGGGCGGCGACGGGTGTCGTCAGTCCGGTGAACAGCGCGCGCGAGAAGCCGCGCACCGGCCCTTCCGCGCCAAGGAACCATTCGACGAGTCCAAGGCGCGATCCTGCGGGCTCCCGACCGATCAGCGACATGCGCAGCGTCAGACAGCCGGCACCGGTGACTTCGCCCAGCAGCTTGGAGCGGCCATAGAGGTCCTGCGGATCGGGCGGATCGGTCTCGCGATAGCCGGCCGCGCCGCGCTGTCCGTCCGGCCTGCCGGAGAAGACGCAATCCGTGCCGACATGCAGCAGCCGCACCCCCCGCGCGGTGCAGAGCGCGGCGAGACGGTGCGGGAGCAGGGCGTTGGTCTCGATGGCCGCGATCGTGTCCTCGGCCTCGGCGCGCTGCTTGATGAGGCCGGCGCAATTCACCAGGGTATCGGGAACTGCCGCCTCGATCACGCGCCGCACGGCGTCGGCGTCCCGCAGGTCGCCGCATGGCAGGAATCCGGCGCCGCCAGGCATCGGCACGGGGCGCCGCGCGGCGGCCGTGACCGCAAATCCCGCCGCCGCCAGCACCGGCACGACGGCCGAGCCCAGCATCCCGCCGGCGCCGAGCACGAGCACGCGCATGGCCGTCACCGCGCGCTCTCGGAGGGCATCTCGCCATGCAGAATGCGCATGACCGTCGCGGCGACGGGGCGCCGCTCGTATTCCGGCGGGATCGGCCAGTCGGTGCCGCTGGCCAGCGCGATGCCGAGGCAGCGGCGGATCGCCTCGGGCGTCGCGCCGGCGATCAGGTTCGACCCGCATTCCTGCGTCTCCGGCCGTTCCGTCGTATCGCGCAGCGTCACGTTGGGCACACGCAGGATGGCGCATTCCTCCTGCACCGTGCCGCTGTCCGTCAGCACGGCCAGCGCGTCGCGTTCCAGCGCCACGAAATCCGCGAAGCCGAAGGGCTCGGCCAGCATGAGGCCGGGCGGCACGCTGAAGCCGGCCTCGTCCAGTCGCGCGCGCGTGCGCGGATGGGTGCTGAGCAGCACCGGCACGCCGTGCGCCGCGCCGCTTTCGGAAAGGCCCTGCATCAGCGCGGCAAGCCGCGCGGGGACATCCACGTTCTCCGCCCGGTGCAGCGTTGCCAGCAGGTAGCCGCGCGGCGCGAGGCCGAGTGTGCGGCGCACCTGCGATGCCAGGATGCGCGGCTCCTGCGCCGCGAGCACCTCGGCGATCGGGTTGCCCGTTACATGGATGCGCGCGGGGTGGATGCCCTCGCGCAGCAGGTTGTACCGGCTGCGCTCGGTATAGGGCAGCAGCAGGTCGGAGACGTGGTCCACGATGCGACGGTTCACTTCCTCGGGCACGCGGTCATCGTGGCAGCGATTGCCGGCTTCCATGTGCACGACGGGAATGCCGAGCCGCTTGGCCGGGAAGGCCGCCAGCGCGGAGTTCGTGTCGCCCAGGACCAGCAGCCGGTCGGGGCGCAGCGCCTCCAGCAGCGCCCCGGCGCGGGCGATGATGGCGCCGGCCTGCGCGGCGAAGCCGGTCTCCCGCACGCCGAGGTGATGGTCGGGTGCGCGCAGGCCGAACTCGGCGAAGAAGCGCTCCGACAGCGCGGGATCGAAATTCTGCCCGGTGTGGATCGTGATGTGCCCGCCCGCGGCGTCGAGTTTCATCATCAGCAGCGACAGCCGGATGATCTCCGGCCGCGTGCCGAACAGGGTTGCGATTCTCATGTCTCGGCAACGGGCAGAAGCCCCGCCTCTCGCAGGATGTCGCGCAGCGCGGGAAGCCCGATCGGGGTTTCCGCGGAACTGTATTCGCCAGCGAAGGGCGGCGGTGCACCATCCGTGGCGCCGTCGCGCAGCTCGGGCAGGATCGGCGCCACGAAGAGATCGCTGCCGCGCAGGCTGGTGCGGTGTCGCTCCTCCTCCGAGACGAGCACCTCGTGCAGCTTCTCGCCGGGCCGCGTGCCGGTCAGCACGATCTCCGCCGCCTCGCCGCCGATGGCGCGCGCCAGGTCCACCACGCGCGCGGCGGGCAGCAGCGGCACCAGCGTCTCGCCGCGGCGGGCATGAGCGAGCGCGCGCATCACCACATCCACCGCGTCCTCGATGCCCAGCAGGAATCGCGTCATCTCCGCATCCGTGACGGTCAGCGCCCGCCCCGCCGCCGCCTGCTCGACGAAGAGCGGAACGACCGAGCCGCGCGAGGCGAGAACGTTGCCATAGCGGACGAGCACAAACCGGCACGCGGGAAGATCGAGGTTGGCGCGCGCCAGGACGCGCTCCTGCATGGATTTGGTCATGCCCATCACGTTCACCGGCTTGACCGCCTTGTCCGTCGAGACGCCGACCACCGCCTGCACGCGCCCGCGCGCGCGGCGCACCGCGCGCACGAGGTTTTCCGCGCCGGTCACGTTCGTGCGAACCGCTTCCTCGGGGAAATATTCGCAGGTCGGCACCTGCTTCAGCGCCGCGGCATGCACGATCACGTCCACTTCGTCGGTTGCCGCGGCGATCGCTTCCACATCGCGAATATCACCCACGCGGAACTGAACGATGCGTGCCGAATCACGCCAGATCGCATCGTCCGTCGCGGCGCCGAGGCGGCCCCAGCGCAGCCGCAGCGCATGCTGCTTCGCCTCGTCGCGCGAGAACACGACGATGCGCCCCGGCATGCCGTGCCGCCCCGAAAGCAGGCGCTCGACCAGCGCCGTGCCGAGCGAGCCGGTGCCGCCCGTGACCAGTACGGCGCGGTCCTGCACGAGGTCGGCAGGAAGCGCGGTGCGGGGTGATGCCATTGGCCGCACCATAGGGCCTGGCGGCACCGGCTTGGAAGGCTGCGGCGTCTTCGGCATGATCGCGCGCATGAGGCGCGCCGGTCTTCACGGGGAAGGTGTCGAGGTGAACCTGCCCGGCGGGACCGACCTCGTCTCCATCGTCATTCCGGTCTTCAACGGGGCGGACTACCTGTCCCAGGCGATCGACAGCGCGCTGGCCCAGACATGGGCCCATACCGAAGTGATCGTGGTGGATGACGGCTCGGATGATGGCGGCCGCACGCGCGCGGTTGCGCAATCCTATGGCGATCGCATTCGTTTGATCGCGAAGCCGAATGGCGGCGTCGCGACGGCGCTGAACGCCGGCATGGAGGCGATGCGCGGGCGCTGGTTCTCCTGGCTCAGCCACGACGACCTCTATGTGCCGGGCAAGGTGGAGACGCAGTTGCGTGCTCTTTGCGAGGCGGGAGGCGAGGCCATCGCCTTCAGCGACTTCGAGACGATGAGCGCGGACGCGACCACGATCGCCACGCAGCCTGTCACGGACGGGTTCGATTCGCGCCAGCCGCTCTGGGCCGTCTTCGAGGGGCGGCTCAACGGCTGCGCCATGATGCTGCCGCGCAGGATGCTGGAAGAGGCGGGCGGCTTCGATCCGGGCCTGCCGACGACGCAGGATTATGCGCTGTGGTTCCGCCTGCTGCGCCGCCATCGCATCCTGCCGGTGCCGGGAGTCCTCGTCCGTCAGCGGACCCATGCGACGCAGGGCTCGCGGCATGCCCGTCACCTCGTTGAGGCCGGGCTGCTCTGGGCGGAGATGGCCGCCGCCGTCACGCCCGAGGAGATGCTGCGCCACGCCGCGAGCGAGATGGCCTTCCTGCGCCGCATCGCCCGGGGTCCCGCCGCGACCCTCTACCCCGGTACCGCGGCGGCGCTCGAGGCGTGCATGGCTGAGCGGTTGCGCGGCGTCCGGGCCGGTCTGGTCTGGGTCGGCGATGGCGCCGGTGCGCCGGGCGAGGGACCGCGTCGCGGGCTGTCCGCGCTGGCCACAGCGGGGCTTGCCCCGGCCGGCGCCGCGGTGGCCGATGCGTCGCGTAATGCCAGGTCCTCCCTGGCGCTGCGCGCCCTGGTGGGCCCGGACATGCCGATCCTGCGTCTCTGGCCCACGGTCCTGTCGGGCACACTGATGGAGGTGGCCAGCCAACTGGATGCC
>JAYRQX010000881.1:0-3867 GCA_041910415.1 Acetobacteraceae bacterium
AGGGCAGGTGGTCGATGGCGACCAGATGCTCGGCCTCATCGCGCGGTCCTGGCACCGGCAGGGGCGGCTGCGCGGCGATGCCGTGGTCGCGACGGTGATGTCGAACATGGGGCTGGAGCGGCTGCTCGGCTCCCTCGACCTCGGGCTGCGGCGCACGCCGGTCGGCGACCGCTATGTGGGCGAGCGCATGCGCGAGACCGGCTGCAATGTCGGTGGCGAGCAGTCCGGCCACATGATCCTGTCGGATTTCGGCACGACGGGCGACGGGCTGGTCGCGGCCTTGCAGGTGCTGGCCGTGCTGGTCGAGGAGAAGCGGCCGGCGAGCGCGGTCTGCCGCGTCTTCACGCCGCTGCCGCAACGCCTGGTGAATGTCCGCTATGGCGGGGAATCGCCCCTGAACGACCCGCAGGTGGCCGAGGCGATCGCGCAGCAGGAGCGCAGGCTGGGCCAGCGCGGCCGCGTGCTGATCCGCGCGAGCGGGACGGAGCCGGTGATCCGCGTGATGGCGGAAGCCGAGGAGGAAGGGCTGGTGCAGGAGGTCGTGCGGCAGTTGGCCGACACCATCCGCCAGCGCGCGGCCGCCGCGGCATGAAGGGGCGCGTGCTGATCGTCGCCGGATCGGATTCGGGCGGCGGTGCGGGCATCCAGGCGGACCTCAAGGCGGTGACCGCGCTGGGCGCCTTCGGGGCGACGGCGATCACCGCGCTGACGGCGCAGAACACGCTGGGCGTGCATGGCGTGATGGCGGTGCCGACCGCTTTCATCCGCCAGCAGATCGCCGTCGTGCTCGATGACATCGGCGCGGACGCGATCAAGACCGGCATGCTGCACGACGTGCCGACCATCGAAGCCGTGTGCGACGAAATCTCTGCGCGTGCGCCGGGCGCGCCCCTCGTGGCCGACCCTGTCATGGTCGCCAAGGGCGGTCACCCGCTGCTGCAACCGGACGCGGTGGAGACGCTGAAGCGGCGCCTGCTGCCGCTGGCGACGATCATCACCCCCAACCTGCCGGAAGCCGAGGTGCTGTGCGGCATGACCATCCGCGACGAGGCCGGGATGCGCGCGGCGGCGGCGTCGCTGATGGCGCTCGGCGTGCCGGCGGTGCTGCTGAAGGGCGGGCATCTGGAGGGCGAACGCATCGTCGATCTGCTGGTGATGCGCGACGGCGTCGAGGCCTTCGAATCGCCCCGCGTGGACACGCGCCACACCCATGGCACCGGCTGCACGCTGGCGAGCGCCGTCGCCGCCGGCCTGGCGCAGGGCATGGCGCTGCGCGACGCGGTGGTGCGCGCGCGCGCCTATGTCCGCGCCGCGATCCTGGCCGCGCCGGGCTTCGGCCATGGCCACGGGCCGCTCGATCACGCCGTCACCTTGGATCCATCGAGGATACCCGCATGAGGCGCTATCGTTTCGTCACGCTGGACGTGTTCACGGACACGCGCTTCGGCGGCAACCAGCTCGCCGTGTTTCCGGAGGCCGGGGGCATCACCGATGCCGAGATGCAGGCGCTGGCCGCCGAGTTCAACCTGAGCGAGATCACCTTCGTCCTGCCGCCGGCTGATCCCAGGAACACGGCGCGCGTGCGCATCTTCAACCGCGTGGCCGAGATGGCCTATGCGGGCCATCCGAGCGTCGGGACCTCCTTTCTGCTCGCCGAAGCGGGCGCGGGCGCCGGTGGGCGCTTGCGGATGGAAATCCCCGCGGGAATCGTCGAGGTCGAGGTCTGGCGCGACGCGCAGGGCCGCGTGACCGGCACCGCGATCGGCGCGCCGCAGGCGCTGAAGATCGGTGGCCTCATTCCGATCGAGGAGGCAGCCGCCTGCGCGTCGGTTCCCGTTGCGGGCATCGTGACGGAAAGCCATGCGCCGACGCTGATCTCGGATGGCGGCAACAAGCGCCTGGCGATGGAGATGACGCCCGAGGCCTTCGCGGGCGCCGCGCCCGACATCAGCGCCTTCCGCAAGGTTCTGCCGCGCCATGCGGAGCTGGGTGGAAAACTCTCACTCTACCTCTATCGTCGCGACGGCGAGCGCATCCGCGCGCGCATGTTTTCCCCGTTGACCGGCACCTGGGAAGACCCGGCGACGGGCAGCGCGGCCACGCCGCTCGCGGGCTACCTGCTGCATCTTTCGGGCGCCGACAGTGGCGCGTGGGACATCCTGCAGGGCGTCGAGATGGGCCGGCCGAGTCTCCTGCGCGCCTCGGCGAAGCGCACGCCGGACGGCATCCGCGCGACGGTGGGCGGCGGCTGCGTGCGGGTCATGGAAGGCGAGGCGATTCTCTGACCGCCTGACGCGGCTTTCATCTTCAGACGCTTGCGCTCCGCCCCGCGGCCGCGCTAGACGCGCCGTGGGCCACGCCCCCCCACCGGGGCGCATCAGCTTCTGAAAGGGAGCGCACCATGGCGATCGCCACCAGGCCGGCATTGCGTCCGGCAAACCCCCAATTTTCATCGGGTCCCTGTGCCAAGCGTCCTGGCTGGACGCTGGATGCGCTCAAGGGCGCGCTGCTCGGCCGCAGCCATCGCGCGAAGGACCCCAAGGCGAAGCTCGCCGAGGTCATCACCCGCTCCAAGGCGGTGCTCGGCATGCCCGCCGACTGGCGCCTCGGCATCGTGCCGGCGTCCGACACCGGCGCGGTCGAGATGGCGCTGTGGTCGCTGTTGGGGCCGCGCGGCGTGGACATCCTGGCCTGGGAGTCCTTCTCGAAGGACTGGGCGACGGACATCACCAAGCAGCTGAAGCTCGCCGATGCGCGCGTGCTGTCCGCCGGCTACGGCAAGCTGCCTGATCTGGCCGAGGTCGATGCGAAGCGCGACGTGGTCTTCGTGTGGAACGGCACGACGTCAGGGGTGCGGCTGCCCAACGCCGACTTCATTCGCGCCGACCGCGAGGGGCTCGCGATCTGCGACGCGACCAGCGCGGCGTTCGCGATGGACCTGCCCTGGGACAGGCTCGATGTCGTCACCTGGTCCTGGCAGAAGGTGCTGGGCGGGGAGGCGGCGCATGGCATGCTGGCGTTGTCGCCGCGCGCCGTGGCGCGCCTGGAATCCCACAAGCCCGCCTGGCCGCTCCCGAAAATTTTCCGCATGACCAAGGATGGGAAGATCAACGAGGGCATCTTCAAGGGCGAGACCATCAACACGCCCTCGATGCTCGCGGTCGAGGATGCGCTGGATGGCCTGCGCTGGGCGGAGTCCGTCGGCTCGCTCAAGGGCCTGATCGCGCGCTCGGAAGCCAACCTCGCCGCCATCGCGGCCTGGATCGGCAATAGCGGCTACGCCTTCCTCGCGGAGGATGCGGCCACGCGCTCCTGCACCTCGGTCTGCCTGACGATCGCGGCGCCCTGGTTCACCGCGCTGGATGCAGAATCACAGGCGGCCGCGGCCAAGAAAATCGCCTCGCTGCTGGAGAAGGAAGGCGTGGCGCTCGACGCCGGCGCCTATCGCGATGCGCCCCCGGGGCTCCGCATCTGGGGCGGTGCGACGGTCGAGACATCAGACATCGAGGCCCTGCTTCCCTGGCTCGACTGGGCGCTCGCCGCCGTCGCCGCCGACCACGCCCCCAAGGCCGCGGAGTAAAGCGCGATGGCAAAGGTCCTGATCTCAGACAAGCTCTCCCCCGCCGCCATCGCGATTTTTGAACGTCGCGGCCTCAAGGTGGATTTCAAGCCCGGGCTGTCGCCGGCCGACCTGCGCGGCATCATCGGCGAATACGATGGGCTGGCCATCCGCTCCGCCACCAAGGTCACGCGCGAGCTGCTGGACGCGGCCCCGAAGCTGCGCGTGGTCGGCCGTGCCGGCATCGGCGTGGACAATGTGGACGTGACTTCCGCCTCCGCGCGCGGCGTCGTCGTGATGAACACGCC